>NZ_JBEXCY010000028.1:0-89382 GCF_040605515.1 Dactylosporangium sp. NPDC005572
AGGCCAAGACCGGCGGCAACCCGAACAACATCGCCGTCGGCTACTCGCTGGGCGGCACCGCAATCTCCTCGGGCAGCGAACCGGCGTTCTTCGCACCCTTCGCGGTGGCCGCGCTCACCGACCCGGGCAGCCAGGCCTGGCTCGACGCGCTGTGGACCAAGATGCTCAACACCTCCTTCACCAGCACCGACTACTACTCGACGAGCATCCAGCTCCAGACGATGATCGTTGCCAGCGGCAACTACTGGGTTCCCTGATCGCAGGCGTCGGGCCCGGTGCCGCAAGACACCGGGCCCGCGCGAGGGGACGCGAGGGGACGCGAGGGGACCTGCCAGCGTCCGCCGGCCCTGGCGGTGGTGGAATTCGCCAACCTGACGCGCATATTGCCGATGGGTATGGAAATGACGGGCGGGTGCCCGGTCCACGTCCAAACCGCGTGGCGCCGCAACAGCCCACCCTCGAGGGTAGGCGGTAGGCCCGGATCGAGAAGGTGAGGTCGGCCGGAGCCGGAACGAGCTAGCGTCTGACCTGCTTGCTTTTGAAGGGATTCACCATGTCGTCAATTGCAGCCCTGGTCGCCATTTTCCTGCTGCTGCTCATCCTCGTCGGTGCCGCGGCGGTGGCGCTCGGCCGATTCCGCCGTCCGCGGCGGCGGCGGCAGTCCCGCGGCGTCAACATGAGAGGCGCGAACACGATGCCGGACGACAGCTCCATCGATCCGGCGATGGCTAGTGCGGCACCACCGCCCTTCCAACCACCACCACCCACGGATGCCGACTATGCAGGCGCTCAGGTCTATGCGGCACAGGGCGCCGACCCCCGCATGACGGACGGCTCGGACGCGCAGCAGGCAACCCACCGGCCACGGGCAGCCGATGCGGCGCGATCGCAGTTTGCGGTCGCGCAGCCTCCGGGACTCTGGGATATGGCGCAGGCCCAGGATCTCCGGCGGCGCTGGCACGAGGTGGAGAGCGGGTTCGTCGCGGACCCGCCGGGCAGTGTCACCGAAGCTCGGCAACTGCTGGACGAGGCGGTGAAGGCCCTCGCAGACAACGTCTACAGCCGCGAGGAGCAGCTCGAACGCGGCGGCGCACAGGCGTCGGACAGTATCGCGGGCATGCGCGACACCGTGCTGCAGTACCACGACGTGTTCGATCGGCTGTTGTCCGTCTGAGTCGCCGGCCGCCTCCCTGCTGTCCGCGCTGAGCGCGGTCGCGTTCGTGGGGCCGGGTGCGGCCGATCTTCAGTTCTGGAGGCGTGGCGGCGATCCGGACCATGCCTGCGGGGTGAGCTCAGTCGCTGGACGTCGCCGAACGGTGGAAAACGAGGACGTGTCGGTGATGCGAGGCATCGTGAGGGGTAGGCGATGGCGACGACGCACTGGTACCAGCGCGGTGCCCGGAAGGATCGGTCTTCGGTATTCGCCGAGGACTATCTGCAGGTGTTGATGCTCGGCCTCGTCACGGCGCTGTTCGGCCTGGCGGTGCTCGTCTGGCCCGGCCAGACCCTGCGCCTGCTCGGTATCGTGACCGGGATCTGGCTCATCGCGCTCGGCGTGATGCGGGCGGTGACGGCGTTGCGGTCGGACACCAGTTCCTCGCGGCGGATGCTGGCCGGTGTCATGGCGGTGGTGCTGCTGGCGGCCGGGATCACCTGTGTTCGCAACTCGGACGGCGGGGTGGTGGTACTGGCCACGCTGCTCGGTCTGGCGTGGCTGCTGAGCGGCTTCGCGATGCTGCTCGTCGCCATGCCGGCGAAGGAGTCGACGCGGGCCTGGCTGAGTGTGCTCGGTGTCGCCTCGGTGCTGGTCGGTGTCGCGTTCATGCTCTGGCCCGGGCCGTCGTTGACCGCGCTGGTGCTGATCAGCGGCATCGGTGCGGTCGTGATCGGCGCCGGCGAGGTCGCCCTCGCACTGCGGCTGCGGACGGTCGAGTCGGGCCTGCCCCGGGAGGCGGACGCTCACCCGCGGTGATGAAAACCGCGCAGCCCGACCTGGCCGAGGTTACGGTCCTGTACGGCTTTCCGACAGGGATCCACGACAGGCTGATGTCTCGTCGCAGCCCCTGCCGCGCGGGCAACCGCGCGCCACGGGCTACTTCGCCTCTCGCTGTCGTGCCATGCGCAATACACGGTCGCCAGGCCGTCAGTCCAGGCCGAGCGCCCGGCCGTGCGCACCGCCGGAGAGCTCAGCCTCGACCCGGCCCGGCAGGCCGTGACCCGCGGGCCGGGTGGGTGTGCAGGTGGACCCGGCTCCACGCCGTGTTGAGGTAGCCGAGCGGGTTCCACAGTGGTTCGGGGCGTTCGGGCTGGGTGGTGGCGGCGTCGTCCCAGGCGCGGGCGGCGATCTCCGCGGGGCCGGGGGGCAGGTCGACGGTGGTGTGCCACAGCGTCCAGGCCCAGGGGCCGGGTGCGGGGTCGGTGACAGCCTGCTGCCAGGTGCGGCCGGCGTCGGCGGACACGTCGACGCGGGCGATGCGGCGGTGCTCGCCGGGGATGGCGTAACCGGACACGGTGTGGGTGCCGGCGGTGAGCGCGGTGCCGTCGGCGGGGGTGAGGATGGCGGCGTTGAGGGCGGCGGCGCCGAGGCTCAGCCCGTCGCCGGGTGGGGTGGTGCCGGGGTCGGCGTCGGGGGGCAGGAGCCGGTAGTCGGCGGTCTGGAAGTGGTTGCCGGACGGCTGCTGCTGGGCGGTGATGCGGTGGACCCACTTGATGCTGCGGGCGCCGATGTAGCCGGGGACGACGACGCGGACCGGGCCGCCGTGGACGGCGGGGAGCGGGTCGTCGTTCATCTGCCAGGCGAGCAGGACCTCGCCGGCGGTCGCCTTGCCGGCGGGGATGGACCCGCCGAACGGGCCGGGCGGATCGAGGGTGGTGATCAGGTCGGCGGCGGTGAACGCGACGTGCCGGGCATCGGGATGCAGACCGGCGGCGTCGAGCACGTCGCGGAGCCGGGCGCCGGTCCAGCGGGCGGTGGAGATGGCGGCGGAGCGCCACGGGGTCTGGCCGGGGATGTCCCGCACGGCCATGAGTTCGGCGCGGCGGTTGCCGGCGCAGAGCAGGGTGGCGGTGACGGTGTGCTGCTCGAACCGGTTGCGCAGGTCGGTGAGGGACAGCTGCAGTGGATGGTCGACCAGGCCGTCGACGGCGAGGTGCCAGGTGGCGGGGTCGAGGACCGGGATCGCGCCGTGGTTGCGGCTGTAGAAGGTGTCGAGCGGGGTGATGGGCTGCCCGGCGACGGCGGCGGGTGCCGGTTCGGCGTTGTACGGCTCGAGGCTGTGCACGAGCATGTCGTCGCGTTTGTTCCAGGCGCCCATCCGCGCAGCGTATGCCCGCCAGGTGAGCGCCGGGTCCGGGTTGGGTCACGCCCCGGCGGTCGCCGGGGGTGATCCTGGCCGGGCGAGGGGGCGGCCGGGGGGTCAGGAGTGTGCGGCAGCGCCGATGTGGCTCAGCAGGGTCCGGACCGCGCCTGCCGGTGGGGTCCGGCCACCGGTCCAGACGGCGCGCAGGTCGCGGTGCAGCGTCAGCCCGGTCACGGCGATCCGGCGCAGCCGTCCGGCGCGCACGTCGTCGCCGACGGCGAGGAGGCTGATCACCGCCGGTCCGGCGCCGGCCAGGACGGCGGCGCGCACGGCGGCGGTGGTCGACAGTTCCAGCACGGCGGGTGCCTGCCGGACGTGGTCGCCGAGGACCGTGCGCAGCGCGGCGCTCAGCGACTCCCGGGTGCCGGATCCCGGCTCGCGGGAGACGAGCGGGGTGCCGGCCAGCTCCGCCGGGTCGATCCCGGCGGGGCGGCGGCCCCAGTGGTGCTCCGGCGCAGCGACGAGGACCAGTTCGTCGTGGGCGACGATCCGGCTGCGCAGGCCACGGGGCGGGTGCGGGCCTTCGACGAAGCCGAGGTCGGCGCGGCCGGCAGCGACCTGCTCCAGGACGTGTTCGCTGTTGGTGGCCTCGAGGACGACCTCGACCGGGACGACGCCGCGGCGCCGGGCGTCGGCGTGCAGGGTCACCAGCCAGCCCGGCAGGAGCTGCTCGGCGACCGTCAGGCTCGCGCTGACCCGGACCCGGGCGCGGGTGTCGTCGCGTAACGCCGCCAGGCCCGCGTCGACCTCGGCCGCGACGTGCAGCAGCCGGTCGGCCCACTGCGCGACCACGACCCCGGCCGGAGTGAGCTCGGTCCCCCGGGTGGTGCGGGTCGCCAGCCGGACCCCGGTCTGCGCTTCGAGGGCGACCATCCGGGCGGACACCGCCTGCTGGGTCAGGCCGACCTCGCGGGCCGCGGCGCTCAGACTGCCCGTGCGGGCCACCGCCAGCAGCACCTCCAGCGACCCGAGTTCCGGCATCCGCGCACTCAATCCCACAAGCAACCATGGTAACGAGCCACAAACCCGGGTTGTGACTCCACAACGGCAACCCGGCTACCCGCCGGCGCGAGCGGATCCGATCGTGGGGGTGTGAGGACCTCGACGCTGCCCCAACCGGCCGGTCTCCGGCCCGCCGACCCACGCCGGGACCCAGGCACCCTGGACGGGCCGGCGCACCGGCTCGCCCGGTTCGGGGTGCTGACCGACCTGGCGCACCCCCGCGACCTGCTGGCGAACCTGACCCCGAACTGGTACGCGTCGATCATGGGCACCGGCATCGTGGCCACCGCCGCCGCGTCGTTGCCCCTGCACCTGCCCGGCCTGCGCACGTTCGCCGTCGTCGTGTGGGCGTGCGCCGCGCTGCTGCTCGTCGGGCTCACCGCCGCCACGGTGGCGCACTGGCGGCGCCACCCCGCCACGGCCCGCGGCCACCACGCCGACCCGGTCATGGCGCACTTCTACGGCGCGCCGCCGATGGCGATGCTCACCGTCGGCGCCGGCACCCTCCTGCTCGGCCGGGACCTGATCGGCGTCGGCGCCGCGGTCGCCGCCGACTGGGTGCTGTGGCTCGCCGGGACCGCCGCCGGGCTCGCCACCGCCGCGTGGGTGCCGTACCTGCAGTTCACCCGCCACCACGACGTCGATGCGCGCAGCGCGTTCGGGGGCTGGCTGATGCCGGTCGTGCCGCCGATGGTGTCGGCGTCGACCGGCGCGCTGCTCGTGCCGTACACCCCGGCCGGGCAGCCCCGAACGACCCTGATCCTGCTCTGTTACGCCATGTTCGGGCTCAGCCTCATCGCCTCGCTGATCATCATCACCGTCATCTGGAACCGCCTCGCCCAGCACAGGACCGGACCCGCCCGGATGGTGCCCACCCTGTGGATCGTCCTCGGCCCGCTCGGTCAGTCGATCACCGCCGCGAACCTGCTCGGTGGTGTCGCCGACCAGGCCCTCCCCGGCCCCTACGCACACGCCCTGCAGCTGTTCGGCGTCGTGTACGGGGTGCCGGTCTGGGGCTTCGCACTGCTCTGGGCAGGCATCGCCGCCGCCGTCACCATCAAGACCGCCCGCGAACACCTGCCCTTCTCGCTGACCTGGTGGTCGTTCACCTTCCCCATCGGCACCGTCGTCACCGGCACCTCAGGACTCGCCCTGCACACCGGCGCCGCCCTGTTCCGAGTGGCCGCCGTCATCGGCTACGCCGTCCTGCTCACCGCCTGGGCCGTCGTCGCGGCCCGCACCGTCCGCGGCAGCCTCCGCGGGACGCTGTTCGCCCCGCCGGCAGCCCCGGCGGTGGCTCGGCCGGCCTCGGCCTGACGAGTCGTGAAGCCGACGACGCGGGAGCGCGTCGACTGCGGTTCTTTCCAGGTAGCGGGCCTTGGCAGGGCCGGTGGCCCTGCGTAACGTCTTGGGTCGCCTGACCCGGTTCGTGCTCACAACAGGTGGCGCCGGGACGGGCCCGCTGAGTCGTGCACGCACGAGCCGGGGACCCACCGCAAGTCTGGGGTGAATCCGCGGGCCGACGGCCCGTGGTAGGGCGACCTTCGCGCCCGAATCCGTCAGCTAACCCGGTAGGCGGACGCGTAAGGAGACATGCCTGTGCACAGCCGGCTCAACCCCCACCGCAGCAGCCCTCGCCAGCCGCGCACTCGCGCGGCCGCACGCCGATCGGTAACGGCAGGACGCTAGTGCGGATCGCTGCGATGCGGCGGGCGACCACACCGCCGCGCGTTTGCTGGACAACCGCTCGCCATCAGCGCTGACGCCATGTGTCATCACGCGCCCCGCACGCTGCGGCGTGGCGGCGTGCGCTGCCCTGAACGTGATCAGGCACCTGGCGGTGCCGCCGCGTGCCGACGGTGAACCGCGCCCTTGCCCAGCATGTTCGGGCCGTCCGCGCGCGCCGACGACCGATCGATCGCCCCGGTCGAAGCCCTGGAGAGTCGCAATGAACCTTGTACCTGTACGACGTCGGCAGGCCCGGCACTCGGCGCCCGCGCGTCATCCGAGAGCGGCCGTGATCTCCTGTGCGCTGCTTGCCGCGGCCGCCTCGGTCGGCATCGTGCTCAGTCAGCTCGGCGATCCGCCGTCCGCTCGCAGCGCCTCGGCCGGTGCAGCGCCGGCGGAGCAGTCGGTGGCCGGGCACGGTGCGGACCAGCACCTCACTGATGCGCCAGCGCAGTCGACGGTGCCGGCCCCGTCGACGAAGGTCCTCGAGTACCAGTTCCAGTTGCAGCCCAACTACTACTACTGCGGGCCGGCCGCCACCCGGATCGCGCTCACGGCGGCCGGCCATGCCGTCAGCCAGGGCCAGGCCGCTGACCTGCTGGGCACCACCACCAGCGGGACGAACTCGGCCTTCGACGTCAGCCGGGCGCTCAACAGCGTGCTCGGCAACGGCCAGACGGTGTACCGGACCAGGGAGATCCCGGCCTACCCGGCGACGTCGGCGCAGGCGGCCCAACTGCAGGCGGACGTGGTGAACACCATCGGCGGCGGGCGGGCCGTCGTCGCCAACATCGCCGGGCATCTCACCGACAACGCGGGTGTCGTCCACTCCTACGAAGGTGGGCACTACCTCACCCTCGTCGGATACCAGGACGGCGGCAAGACGGTGAAGATCGCCGATCCGGCCAACCCCAGGGGCGACGGCACCTACTGGGTGAGCATCCCCAAGCTGGCCGACTGGATCTCCCAGCGTGGTTACTCGTACTGATCGCCGGCGTGGTCGGCGGTCGGCAACCGTGCACGATCGTGGTGGCGCGACCTCGTGGGTCCAGCCATGGCGTCCAGCGTGCTGGTCGTCGTCACGATGTGGGCCGGCCAGGGTGGCCTGTACGAGCTGGGCGGCCTGACCGCCGGCGGCACATCGATCGGTCGGCTGGCCGGTCTGGTCTCGGCCGACCTTTGCTCATCCAGGTCCCGCTGATGGCCCGGGTGCCGGTATTCGAACGCCCCTACGGCCAGGACCGGGACGGTGGTCATCGCCCTACCTCGGGATCAGGCCCGCTGGCGCATGTTGCCGCTCAACCCGAGCTGCGCCGACTTGGCCCGCTCGTACTCCGACTCGGTCAGCACGCCACGCTGCCGCAGATCGGCGAGCTTGGCCAGCTCGTCCGCCGAGCTCGGGGCGCTCGGGGCGCCGGCGGCCTCGCGCACATACTGCCGCATCTGCGCCTCCTGCTGCCGGGCCCGCGCGGCGGTCCGCTCGTTCATCGACCGGCCCCGCGCAATTATGTACGTCAACGCCCCGATCCACGGCAGGACGATGAGGAAGACTGTCCAGGCGGCCTTCGCCCAGCCCGAGGTCGAGGGATCCCGGAACAGATCCGTCAGGATCACGACCATCAACCAGATCCAGGCGAACAACAACATGAACCACACGGTTGCCAGCAGAATCTCGCCGAACGACATGGTTATCGCCTACCTTCCGACCCTTTCAGGGTCGTACACCCCATGCACATGCCCATCCCCCGCCCCGGGTGAGTCGCTACCGAACAACGTCGATGTCACGGGCGCGCGGGTTTGGCGATCCGCTGTGCGGCGGAACCGGGCCGTGAGCCGTCGCCGCCGTGAGCGTTCAGTCCAGCGTGGTGAGGAAGGCAGCGACCGCGAATCCCAGCGCCGTCAGCAGCGCGATCCGGCGACCGCCCCGGCTGAAGGCCTCAGGCATCATCGAGTCGGCGAGCATCGTCAGCACAGAGCCGGCGGCGAGCGCCTGCACGTAGCGTCCGTCCACGTTGGAAAGGTGCGACGCGAGGGCGTAGCCGAGGGCGCCGGCCAGCCCTGAGCAGACGACGATGGCCGCCCAGAGTCGACAGATCCAGGCGGCGGAGTGGGTCCTGCGCAGGTCAGCGGTCGCCGAGAGGCTCTCGGGTACGTTCGATACGAGCACGGCCACGAGGAAGCCGATGCTGACGGTCCCACCGACGGCCACGCCAACACCGAGAACGATGGACTCCGGGACACCGTCGAGCAGTGCTCCGAGGGCGATCGACTGGCCCGCTCCGGCCCCGGTCGCCGATCGACGTTCCAACACGCTGTGCAGACCGTAGAAGACCAGGGCGCCGATGCCGAAGTTGACCCAGACCAGCCAGTCGGCGACGCGGCCAGTGGGTATGAGCTCATAGGCCAGCGCGGCCACCAGCGCCCCGGCGCCGAAACCCATGACGTCGCCCACGACCGTTGGCGGCACCCTGACCATCAGTGCGAAAACGGCCCCGATCAGCAACGGCGCGGCGGCGAGCATTGCCCACGCCCCAGCCCCGATCATGAGCTGAGCCTAATGCCGCAATTGGACCGTCCCGACCTCAAAGGCGCGACCTATGACGGGCGTTCATGCGGGTGATCAGCCACACCCCTGCAGCGCCTGAACGACCCTTCTGGACATCCCTGCCGCGATCGGCGGACGAGAGGACCGTCGACGGCGTGAGGGCACCACACCCGTCACGGCCGTCGGCGGTCCGCCGTTCACCCGGTTACCGATACACGCCGTTCGCTCATCACGCGGGTGTCAGATGCAGGACCTGGATGGCGTCGCGCAGGCGCTGCTCCGCCTCCATGCTCAGCGAACTGCGGAGCAGCTTGCCACCGAACTGGTACGGCGCCATCTCCGCCACGACCTTGTCGACGGTAACCTGGTCGACGAGCAGGAACAGTGCCGCGGAGCCGGGCTGCATCGCCGCGCCGACATCTTTCATGAACTTGTCGTCGACCCCGACGTCGGTGGCCTTTCCAGCGATCGCGCCGGCGCCCGCACCGACTGCCATGCCGAGGAAGGGCGCGAAGAACAGCAGTCCGATGAGGCCACCCCACAAGGCCCCACCGGCGGCTCCGACAGCGGTCGCGCTGGCCCCCTGATGCAGCCGGATCTTGCCGTCGGGACCAACGTCCACCACAGCGGCGTCGCGCACGGTGATGAGTCCCTGCCGCTGCAGGTCGATGATCTTCTCCCTGGCGGCGTTTGCCGTGGTCAGGTCGCGGTATCCGATTGCTATCAGATCGCTCATGATGCGTCCTCTCAGATTGCCGGTTGCATCGGCCCCGTCCTTCGGTACCGATGCAACGGTCATCACTTCGTCGCCGAACCGCCTCGCTCGGGAGGAGTGACGATCGTTGTATCGGGTGTCCCGCCGGCCACCCGCGCCGGCGTCGCCTGCGTTCTCCGCTCCTCGTCCACGGGTCGGTGCTCGATGTTGATATCGAAGAGCATCGCGTCACTTGCTCCGTGCGACGGGGAGATCCGGTGACCGCGCATCATTACGGCAAGGAGTTCACCGCCGTCGCCGGGCCGCCGGTGTCCTTCTCGGGTGACTACCACACCCACGACGCTGCGCCCGGCCCCGCGCCGTCTGACACCGCGTGAACCGGTCTGCCCGCACTGCGGACCGGTGACGTGGTGGCGCTCGACGCGGCGACGGATCGGACAGCCGGGCGTGACGCTGGGGCGACGGGGTAGGTGGTCGCCGTGGTCGCGTGGTTGGATCGTTACCAGCGCCGGCACGCCTGGCTGGGATTCCCGCTGGCAGTGGTCTACAAGTTCGTCGACGACCGTGGTCCGTATCTCGCGGCGATGGTGACCTATTACGGCTTCATCTCGCTGTTCCCGCTGACATTGCTGTTCCTCACTGCGCTGGGCTTCTTCCTGGAGGCCAACCCTGCCCTGCACCAGCAACTGGTGCAGACGGCGGTGGGGGATCTGCCGGTCATCGGGCCGGAGTTGGAGCGCAACGTCAGCGGGTTGCGCGGCAGCGGCACGCGTCTGGTGCTCAGCATCCTCGGCGCCCTGTACGGCGGACTGGGCGCGATGCAGGCCGCGCAGGCCGGGTTCAATCACATCTACGGCATCTCGCGCAACGAACAGCCCAATCCGATCCGGTCCCGGCTGCGCAGCCTCG
Organism: Dactylosporangium sp. NPDC005572; assembly: GCF_040605515.1. Taxonomy (NCBI): domain Bacteria; kingdom Bacillati; phylum Actinomycetota; class Actinomycetes; order Micromonosporales; family Micromonosporaceae; genus Dactylosporangium; species Dactylosporangium sp. NPDC005572. The sequence goes on from NZ_JBEXCY010000028.1 coordinate 10,259, forward strand.
GGCTGCTGCTGATGCTCGGCGGCGCGGTGCTGCTGTCGGCGGCGGCGACGACGTTCCTGGCCTTCGCCCACGAGCTCACCGGCCGGTCCGGGCCGGGACTGCAGCTCTTCGGCTACCTGTTGACATTCGTGATCAATGCCGGCCTGTTCACCGCGGCGATGCAGCTGCTGACCGCCCATAAGCTGCGGGTGCGCCAGGTCATCGCCGGCGGGTTGATCGCCGCGACCTTCTGGATGGCATTGCAGACCATCGGCACTCGATACCTCGCCGCCCGGCTCAGCCACGCGAGCGCGCTCTACGGCACGTTCGGACTCGTACTCGCCGCTCTCGCCTGGATATATCTGCAAGCGCTCGTGGTGATGCTCTGCGCCGAAATCAACATGATCGCGAACCACCGCCTGTGGCCCCGGGCACTGCTCACCCCGTTCACCGACGACGTCGAACTGACCAAGGCCGACCGGCGGATCTACACGACGTTCGCGACCGCGCAGCGATTCAAGGGCTTCGAGACGGTGCGGGTCGACTTCGGCCGGCCGTCGCAGCGATAGGCGTCGGCGCGACCGGCGGATTGCCGCCGCCCAGCCGGTCGGATTGCGGCGTGGGTTGCAGTAACCATCGCCCCGCGGTAGCGCCGCACAATCGGGGAAGCCTCGCCGGGTCATGCGCGAGGTGATGACGGCGTACCCGCGCTTTCCGGAACTTTTCGCCCCCATCTGATGACCTGGGTCGTCGGCGCGCGGACGGCTGCGCCTCCGGCCGTTCGGGTGCCCGACACGACCAGGGAGACAGGACAACGGAAAGGGGACCGACTATGCGGATCACCAAGGTTGCCGGACTGACCGTCGCGGGTGCCGCGGTGGTGGGCGCACTTGTCATCGGCGGGGTCGCGTTTGCCGACACCGCGCAGGACGGGGGCAGCGGCGAGGTGGTGCTGCGTATCGAGTCGACCGAAGGAAGCCGGTGGGACGTCGCGCCCCAGTTCGACTGCCCGGAGCAGGACGCGCAGCCTGAGGCTTCCGCGGCGGGGTCGAACCTGTAACGACAGTCGGCATCGGTCGCTCAACCCGGGCGGGCTCGTCGCCCGCGCCACAGCCATCCGCAGACGACCCCATGGCCTCAGGCGAGGCCGTGGGGTCGCCTGTCTTCCGGGCACCGGAATTGCTTCTTCGGTCTGCTTTCGGTGCGACTTGATCTGATCGGTACCGCAGCGGGCGCTCGATGCGACCCCCGAGCTCGGGCGTCCGCTTGCGCATCGCCACGAGATCGCCGAAGGGGAACCCATGACGGACATCCACACCGACACCGGCGTACGGCTGCTGGAGCAGACAAGGTTCGAGGTCAAGAAGGTCATCGTCGGCCAGGACCGGCTCGTCGAACGGCTCATGACCGCACTGCTCGCCGGTGGGCACTGCCTGTTGGAGGGGGTGCCCGGTGTCGCCAAGACCCTCGCCGCGGAGACCTTGGCCGTCGCGGTCGGCGGGACCTTCCACCGCATCCAGTTCACTCCCGATCTGGTGCCGTCCGACATCCTCGGTACCCGGATCTACCGCGCGTCGCAGGAGCGCTTCGACGTCGAGCTCGGGCCGGTGATGGCGAATCTCGTGCTCGCCGACGAGATCAACCGGGCGCCGGCGAAGGTGCAGAGTGCGCTGCTGGAGGTCATGGCCGAGGGGCAGGTGTCCATCGGCGGGCGCACGTACCCGGTCCCACGCCCGTTCCTGGTCCTGGCCACGCAGAACCCGATCGAGAGCGAGGGCGTCTACCAGTTGCCGGAGGCGCAGCGTGACCGCTTCCTCATGCGGGTCGTCGTCGGCTACCCCAGCGATCAGGACGAGCTCGGCATCCTGTACCGGATGGGCGGCATCCGGCCGGTCGCGCGACCCGTCCTGGATCCGGCGGCGCTGGTCGGGTTGCAGGCCCGCGCACGCGAGGTGTTCGTCCACCATGCGCTGGCCGAGTACGTCGTCCGTGTGGTGCTGGCCACCCGCGACCCGGCCCGCTTCGGCGTTCCCGAGGTGGCCGGGCAGCTCGCGTACGGGGCCAGCCCACGCGCGACGCTCGGCCTGGTTTCGGCCGGGCGTGCCCTCGCGCTGCTGCGGGGCCGCGACTACGTGCTGCCCGGTGATCTGCGGGACGTCGCCCCGGATGTGCTCGCGCACCGGCTGGTGCTCTCGTTCGACGCCGTCGCCGACGGCGTGGCACCCGAGTCGATCGTCGACCGGCTGCTGGACGCAGTGCCGCTGCCCGTGATCGCCCCTGCCCAGGAGGCAACCGGGCACGGCCTCGGGATCGCGGCGTGAACCAGGGCACCCAGAGCACCCAGGGCACCCGGCTTGACGAGCGGGCCCTCGACCGGCGGCTGCGGCGGCTGGAGCTCCTCGTCACCCGCCGGCTCGACGGGCTGCTGCACGGCTCGTACCTGGGCCTGCTCCCGGGCGTCGGCAGCGAACCGGCCGGCAGCCGCGAGTATCGGCCGGGCGAGGACGAGGTCCGCCGGATGGACTGGTCGGTGACAGCCCGTACGACCGTGCCGCACGTGCGCACCGTCGACGCCGACCGGGAGCTGGCCACGTGGTTGCTGGTCGACGGCACGGCCAGCATGGATTTCGGTACGGCCGCGGTTGAGAAGCGGGAGCTGGCCGTCGCCGCGGTCGCCGCGGTCGGCTTCCTCACCGTCGGCGTCGGCAACCGGTTGGGAGCGCATCTGCTGACCGGGGTGGGCGTCCGCCGCTTCCCGGCGTTGACGGGCCGGACCCACCTGCTCGGAATGCTCCGCACACTGCTCGCGGTGCCCCGCGGTCGGCCTGGTCCGGGTGTGGTACCGCTGGCCGAGGCGGTCGACGGCGTGCACCGGGCCGCCGTGCGCCGCGGCCTGGTCGTCGTGGTGTCCGACTTCCTCGACGGTCTCGACGCGGACGGGCTCGGTCCGTCCGCGCCGGCGTGGCAGCAGCCGCTGCGGCGGCTCGCCGCCCGTCATCAGGTCCTCGCCGTGCAGGTGACCGACCCGCGGGAGCGGGATCTCCCCGACGTCGGGCTGCTGACGGTGGTCGACCCGGAGAGCGGACGCCGGCGGGAGGTGCCGACCGCGAGCCGGCGGCTCCGCGAGCGGTACGCGGCCGCCGCCCGGCAGCAGCAGGCGGCCATCGCCGCGGCGATCGCCGCAACCGGCGCCGCACACCTTGCCCTCGGCACCGACCGGGACTGGGTTGCCGACATCGTGCGCCACGTGCAGGTGCAGCGCCGTCTCAGCCGGGCGGCCCGCCGGCCCACCACGTCTGGAGGTACGACGGAATGACCTGGCTCTCCCCGCAGCGGTTGTGGCTGCTGCTCGCGGTCGCGGCACTGGCCGTCGTGTACGTGTTCGTGCAGCGGCGCCGCAGCCGGTACGCGGTGCGGTTCACCAACCTGTCGCTGCTGGACCGGGTCGCGCCGCGCCGGCCCGGCTGGCGCCGGCATGTCCCCGCGGCGCTGTTCCTGGTCATGCTGGCGCTGCTCGTGGTCGGTTTCGCCCGGCCGCAGGCCGAGGTGCAGGTGCCCCGCGAACGGGCGACCGTGCTGGTGGCGGTGGACGTGTCGCGGTCGATGCTGGCCACCGACGTCGCTCCCGACCGGCTCACCGCCGCGAAGGCGGCCGCCCGCACGTTCGTCGCCGAGCTGCCCGAGCAGTACAACGTCGGTCTCGTCGGGTTCGCCGGCACCGCATCGGTGTTCGTCCCGCCCGGCACCGACCGGTCGGCGGTGGAGGCCGGCATCGACCGCCTCGCCGAGGGCACTGCCGGACGCTCCGGCACGGCCATCGGCGATGCCATCGCCGCCTCGCTGGACCAGATCCGGTCCCTGCCGGCCGAGGACGGCGAGGACGCGCCGCCGGCGCGGGTCGTGGTGCTCTCCGACGGTGCGAACACCGCCGGCCGGGACCCGGCCGACGCGGCGGCCCTCGCCGCCGAGTTGGGCGTGCCGATCGACGCCATCGCCTTCGGTACCGCGGGCGGCACGATCACCAGCGATTCCGGCGGCGGTCAGCCGGTGCCCGTCGACGGCCAGACCTTGCAGGCGGTCGCGGACGCCACCGGCGGCGCCTACTTCGCGGCCGGCAACGCCGACGAGCTGCGGGCGGCGTACGCCGACATCGGCAGCATGGTCGGCTTCGAGACCGAGGTACAGGACGTCTCGGCCCGGTTCATCGGGATCGGCCTGGTCCTGGCCGTCCTCGCCGCCGCCGCGTCGCTGTTCTGGTTCGCCCGCCTTCCGTGAAAGGGCACGTCATGGCTGGAATGGGAACACCCAGGGGACCCGAGTTCCGCTCCCCGGACCTGCACGACCACCGGCCGTCCGGCCCGCCGTCCAGCCTGCCGGCGCCGACGGCGCTGGCCGGGACGGCACGCACGGCACGCCGGTGGCCGCTGATCGCCACGGCCGGTCTGGTCGTCGTCACCGTCTCGGCGGGCACGGGTGCAGCAGCCGGGTACGTCACCGGTCACGGCGCCGACGACGCGGGCCCACCGTTCGCGTCCGGGGCCCGGCCGGCACCGTCGGGTGTGCCGTCGGACCTGGTCGGTGCCGCCGCTCGGGTACTGCCCGGCGTGGTCTCCGTGCAGGTGCGCACCAGCGCCGGTGGCGCCTCCGGGTCGGGCTTCGTCTTCGACAACCGCGGGCACATCGTCACCAACCATCACGTCGTCTCGGCCGGCGGCGGTGCCGGCGGTGCCGGCTCGGTCAGTGTCGTCGGCTCGGACGGGCGAAGGCTCACCGCCGAGATCGTCGGCAGCGACCCCGACAATGACATCGCCGTGCTGCGGGTCGCCCCGTCGGCGGCGCTGATCCCGCTGCCGCTGGCGGCGGCGAACACGACGCGGGTGGGGGAGCCGGTACTGGCGGTCGGCTCCCCGTTGGGGCTGTCCGGGACCGTCACCGCCGGCATCGTCAGCTCCCTGGACCGGCAGGTCCGTCTCGGCGGGACCGTACGGCAGACCGCCGTGCAGACCGACGCCGCGATCAACCCCGGAAACTCCGGTGGCCCGCTGGTCAACGCCCGCGGCGAGGTCATCGGGGTCAATACGGCCATCGCAACCCTGGACGGCGGCGGGTCGATCGGCATCGGGTTCGCCGTGCCGATCGACCGGGCCCGGCAGGTGGCCGCGACCCTGATCCGCCGTGGATAGTCGAACCATGCGGCTACTGGTGGTGGAGGACGAGGAAGACCTGGCCGACGGCCTGCGGGTCGGGCTGGCCCGGACCGGGTACGCGGTCGACGTCGCGACCGACACGGCGCAGGCCTACGACCGGCTGACCGTCAACGAGTACGACCTGATGCTGCTGGACGTCAACCTGCCCGACGGTGACGGCTTCAGCCTGTGCCGGGCGCTGCGTTCCGGGGCGGTGCCCACCCCGGGCGCCGGGGACCTGCGCGTGCTGATGCTCACCGCGCGGGGCAGCCTGGACGACCGGGTCCGGGGCCTCGACGGCGGCGCCGACGACTACCTCGTCAAACCTTTCGCCCTCGCCGAGCTGCTGGCCCGGGTCCGTGCCCTGTTGCGCCGCGACACGAACGGCACCACCGCCGTCCTCACCGTCGGCGACATCGTCCTGGACGCCGCCCGGCACCTGGTCACGCTGCGCGGCGCCCCGCTGGCGCTGACGCCGAAGGAGTTCGGCGTGCTGCAGTACCTGATGATCCGGCCCGGCCACGTCGTGTCCAGCGAGGAGCTCCTGGAGCACGTGTGGGACGCCAACGCCGACCCGTTCACCCAGACCGTCCGGGTCACCGTCGGCACGCTGCGCCGCAAGCTCGGCGAAGGCACGATCGAGACCCTCGTCGGTCGCGGCTATCGGCTGCGGAGCGAGGCATGAGGCGCCCGCAGGTGTTCCGGTCGATCCGGTTCCGGCTCACCGTCATCTACTCCCTGCTGTTGTTCGCGCTCGCCGGCACCGCCCTGGCGATCACGTACATCGCGGTCGCGCAGAGCACCTCGCCGCAGCCGATCACGCAACGGCAGGCGAAGGTGTACGACGGCCGCCAGTACGTCGGCACCATGACCGTCGCCGACATCAGCCAGATCGAGGCGGCGGTCAACTACAACACGCTGCAGACGTTGCGCACGTACTCGCTCATCGCGCTCGGCGGGCTGTTCGTCGCGAGCCTCGGCATCGGTTGGGTCCTGTCCGGCCGGGCGCTGCGGCCGGTCGGCGCGATCACCCGGACCGCCCGGGACATCCAGGCCACCGACCTGTCCCGGCGCATCCGGCTGCAGGGTCCCCGCGACGAGTTACGCGACCTCGCCGACACCATCGACTCCATGCTCGACCGGCTCGACCACGCGTTCCAGGCCCAACGGCAGCTCATCGACGACGCCTCACACGAGCTGCGCAGTCCCCTGGCGATCATCCGAACCAATCTGGACGCCTCACTGATCGCCCCGGAGGCCACGCCCGAGGAACGCATCCGCGCCGTTGCGGTCGTCGACCGGGCGACCAGCCGCATGTCCCGTCTGGTCGAGGATCTGCTCGCCACCGCCCGCCGGGACGCCGACGCACTGACCGACACCGACGTCGACCTGACCACCGTGGCACGCGAGGCCGGTGAGGAGTCGTTCGTCCCGGACCGGCCGCTGCGCCTGCGCTACGCGACCCGCCCGGAGCTGCGGCTGATCGGCGACGCGGACGCGTTGCGCCGGGCGGCCGGCAACCTGCTGTCCAACGCGGTCCGGCTCGCGCCCGCGGCGTCGACCGTGACCGTGGCCACCGGCCGGACCGGCTCCTGGCTGTGGCTCGCCGTGGTCGACGAGGGCCCCGGCATCAGCCCGGACGACCTGCCACGGGTCTTCGACCGCTTCTGGCGCGGCTCCGTCGTCAACGGCAGCGCTGGGCCACGCGAACGACGTACCGGGCTGGGCCTGGCGATCGTGCGCCAGATCGTCGAGTCGCACGGCGGGCACGTCGCCGCACACTCGACGCTCGGCGTCGGCAGCACCTTCGTCCTGTGGCTGCCGGCCGCCGACCGCACCGACGACGAGCCACCACCGGCGGCCGCCCCCTGGCCGTGACGGCATCCAGGGTGCCGCCTCGGACGCCGGACCTTGCCGTGGCTTGGGCGATTGCCTGTCAACAGGGTTCATCGAGACGGTGGTCGGCCGCGGTTACCGCTGCAGCAGGCAAGTGCATGAGCGCCCGAGCCGGCGTCGCGCCGGCTCTGGCACCCCGAGTGGCTATCTCGCCGGGAACCGCAGGATGCGGTCGTCGCCGTCGCGTACATCGCCGCGACCGTCGGTGTTGGAGGTGGTGACCCACAGGGCGCCGTCCGGCGCCACCTGGACCGTACGCAGGCGTCCGTACTGCCCGGTGAGCTGGGCGGAGGGTGTGCCCACCGTGTCTCCGTGCAGCGGCAGGGTCCACAGACGTTCGCCGCGCAGCGCGGCGACGTAGGCGGTGCCGCCGGTGATGGCGATACCGGACGGCGAGGCGTCGCGGACCGGCCAGGTGACCAGCGGGTTGGTGTAGCGGCCGGCCAGGGTATCGCCTGCACCCTCCACAACGGGCCAGCCGTAGTTGTGGCCTGGCTGGATGAGGTTGACTTCGTCGAGCTGGTTCTGGCCGAACTCGGTTGCGAACAGTCGTCCGTCGGCATCCCAGGCCAGGCCCTGGACATTGCGGTGCCCGAGGCTGTAAACGGGCGAGTCGGCGGTGGGGTTGCCCGGGGCGGCGTCGCCGTCGGGCGTGAGCCGCAGGATCTTGCCGTTGGGGCTGGCCGGGTCCTGGGCGCGGGACGTGTTGCCGGCGTCGCCGGTTCCCGCGTAGAGCATGCCGTCGGGTCCGAAGGCGATCCGGCCGCCGTTGTGGTAGGTCGCTTTGGCGATCCCGTCGAAGACGACCGCGGGTTGGCCGCCGTCGAGCCGGAACCGGACGATGCGGTTGTCGTCTTCGGCGGTGACGTAGGCGTACACCAGGTTGTCACTGGTGTAGTCGGGGGAGACGGCCAGGCCGAGCAGGCCTCCCTCACCGGCTGCGGCGACGCCGGGGACCTTGTAGACATCCTGCGGCTGACCCCCGCCGGCGGTCAGCCGCAGGATCCGCCCGGTGTCGCGCTCCGCGATCAGGGCGCTGCCGTCCGGAAGAAATGCCAGGCCCCACGGTACGTCGAGACCGCGCGCGATGTCCTCCGCGGCCCGCAGGTCAGGTGCCGCGGACGGCGAGCTGCTCGCCGTACTGGTCGCGATGGGGCTCGGCGCGCTGCCGTCATCGTCGTCGTCCACACTGCCGCTGCACGCGGCGGCGCCGGTCGCGAGCAGTACCGTCAAGACCGAACCCGCCCAGATAGTGCGCATACTTGTGCCCTTCCACCGTCGTCCGGGGCCTCATGACACCCTCACGCCCAGCTGATCAAGCCGGTGCGAAAATCTGCGGCAAGGAATGCGCGTGCTGTCCGAGCGATCCGGCGTTCGCCACGACTGCTGGCTGGAGGCGCCGGTGCAATCGTCGCGCGCGGCCAGGAGCACGCGGTCAGATCAGAGGCCGGCCGCGCTGAGCGCGTCGATGAGGCGATCGCTGCTACCGGCCGAACTGGCCCGATGCTCAGGCTTTGGGGGCCGCGGCCGCGAGGTCGGTGCCGGCGGTGACCGCCCAGGACGCGAGCAGCGCGAGCGCGTGCGCGGTCGGCGAGTCGGGCTCGGCGGCGTAGATTGTCAGCGTGAGATCGGGCTCGGCCCGCAAATCCATGCTCTCATACACGAGTTCCAGGTCGCCGACCACGTGGTGGTGGAACGTCTTGATGCCGGTGCCGTGGGTGCGGACATTGTGGGCCCCCCAGCGGCGGCGGAAGTCGTCGGAGCGGGTGGACAGTTCCCCGACCAGGTCGTGCAGGCCCTTGTCGTGCGGATCCTTGCCGGCGGCGGTGCGCAGGTTCGCGACCAGCATGTCGGCTGCCAGGTTCCAGTCGGGGTAGAAGCGGCGGGCGGCGGCGTCGAGGAACGTGAACCGGCCGAAGTTCGGCGGGCCGGACCGGTCGGTGTACAGATCGCTGTGCATCGCGCGGGCAAGCGCGTTGGTGGCGAGCAGGTCCTGCCGGCCATTGACCACGATCGCCGGGCTGGTGATCGCGTCGAGCGACCACTGGAGGCTCGGCCGGACCGACCACTGCTTGACGCGTCGAGGACGGAGCAGTTTGTTGCTGCCGTTGGCCTCCTGGGCCAGGCGTAGCAGGTGGGCGCGTTCCGCGTCGTCGAGCTGCAGGGCGCGGGCGATCGCGTCGAGCACGCTGGCGGAGACACCGGCCAGGTGGCCGCGTTCGAGTTTCGCGTAGTACTCCACGCTCATCCCGGCCAGCGCGGCGACCTCGCTGCGGCGCAGCCCTGCCACCCGCCGCTGCCCGCCCGCCGACAGGCCAGCCCGCTCCGGGGTGACCCTGGCGCGACGGGTGGTCAGGAACTCGCGCACTTCGACTCGGTTGTCCACGCCTTCGACGGTACGGCCTGTCCGGGCCGGCTGGGATGTACTGCTGGTACACCCATCAGCAGAAACTCCCCGACCGGCCGCCGGTCCGGTTAGCTGGAACTGAGAAAACGAGCCAGCGAGGAGAACGAAACCATGCGTGGTGTTGTGATGCACGCCCCCGGCGATGTGCGGGTCGAGGAGCGCCCCGACCCGCGGATCGAGCTGCCCACCGATGCGATCATCCGGCTGACGGCAGCGTGCGTGTGCGGCTCCGACCTGTGGCCGTACCGCGGGATCGAGAAGCTCGAGGGCGCCGCGCCGATGGGCCACGAGTACGTCGGCGTCGTCGAGGAGGTCGGCGGTGAGGTCCGCACGGTCCGGCCGGGGCAGTTCGTGGTCGGCTCGTTCTGGGCCTCCGACAACACCTGCGAGATCTGCCGGGCCGGGTACCAGTCGGGCTGTGTGCACCGCACGCTCATGGGCACGATCGGCACCCAGGCCGAGTACGCCCGGATCCCGCTCGCCGATGGCACACTCGTCGCCACCCCCGAGATGCCGCCGGCCGACCTGATCCCCGGCTACCTGGCCGCCTCCGACGTGCTCGGCACCGGCTGGTTCGGCGCAGTCGCCGCCGAGGCCGGACCGGGCAGGACCGTCGCGGTGGTCGGCGACGGCGCGGTCGGCCTGCTCGCCGTCCTGGCGGCGAAGCAACTGGGCGCCGAGCGGATCATCGCCATGAGCCGGCACGCGCCCCGCCAGCAGCTCGCCCGCGAGTTCGGCGCCACCGACATCGTCACCGAACGCGGCGACGAGGGCATCGCCAGGATCAAGGACCTGACCGGCGGGCTCGGCGCACACTCGGTCGTCGAGGCGGTCGGCACCCAGGAGTCGATGATGCAGGCCATCAACTCGGCCCGCCGCGGCGGGCACGTCGGCTTCGTCGGCGTCACCCACGACGTCGCGCTGCCCGGCATGGACGTGTTCAACGCACTCGTCCACCTGCACGGCGGCCCGGCCCCCGTCCGCCGGTTCCTGCCTGATCTGATGCGGCTGATCGGCGAGCGCACCATCGACCCCGGCAAGGTCTTCGACCTCGACCTGCCCCTCGACCGGGCCGCCGACGGGTACCGGGCGATGGACGAACGCCGCGCCATCAAGACCCTGCTGCGCCCGTAGCCGCCCCGCCGACGCCTTGGAGGAACCTGTCGTGCGCCCCGCCCGCACCGTCATCGCCGTCGCGTTGATCGCCCTGGCCGTCCTGGCGGGGTGCACGACAGCTCCCCGGCCCGCCACCGGACCTCACAGCTGATCAGTGGGACCGTTCGGTCGCCGGCGCTGCGGCCGATGCGATCGCGACCACCTCGTCCCGGTGGCGCCCGGGGTCGGCGCTCCAGCGGTGCAGGACGACCCGCACCGTTGGGACTCGCCGCCTACGTCGGTCTACGCCGCGTATTGTCCGTCACCGAGGAGAGGCCGGGGAGACGGTACGGTCCTCCGCCTGCTGGTGCTGCGCGTCGCCGATCGCCCGGGCGTCGTCGTCGAGGCCGGCTGCTTCGAGTTCGGCCTGTGCCTCGGTCAGGTCGGCGTCGGCCGCGCCGGCCGCGGGCGTGGCCGGTTCCGGGCGGCCGGGGAGGATGAGGGCCAGCACGACGGCGGCGGCGGTGAAGGCGACCGCCCACCAGAAGCTCGTGTCCAGGGCGTTCGCGACCGATGCGCTGGCGCCTTGGTTGCCGAGGTTGGCCTGGAGGATGACGGCGAGGACGGCGGTGCCGAACGATCCGCCGAGTTGCTGGGCGGTGCGGCCGATGATGCTGACGTCGGCGATCTGCGGCCCGGAGAGCCCGACGTAGGCGGCGCTGGTGAGCGGGACGGTGACCATGCCCTGCCCGAACCCGCGCACGAGCAGGACGGCCATCAGGTAGATGAGGTTGGTTTGGAGGTCATCGAGCAGCGCGCGATCGAGCGGAGCGAGATCGCACCCGGCCAGCTGTCGCCACGGTTGCTCAACCTGCCCGTCGAGCTCTTGCGCAACGAGTTGCTGACAACCCTGACCCACTGGCCGACGACGCGATCCTGGAGATCGTCGACGAGTTCTTCATCCCGCTCGTACGCCTACGCGCCGCTGGCGCACGCTGTTGAACACGAACAGGACGCCGCACCCCACGCGGGGGTGCAGCGTCCTGTGACGTGCACTGCCACGTGTCGGGCTACACGCCGGCAGAACGTCTACGGCAGGCCGAGGACGCCGGTCGCGCCGAGCGCCTTGAAGACGTCGCGCAGGACGTCTTCGTCCGCCTCCGCCTGCGGCGCCAGCTGCCTGTTCCCGCCGACGGCGCCCGGTGACGGCTGAGCCGGTGGTGCACAATGGCTACTCCCGTCAACGGGTATCCGACGCCGAAGCCGCACGAGATGCCCGGTCCGCAGCGCCGGCGAGCCGGGAGGTTGCGATGATCACCGCGGCAGCCGGCCATCGCCGTGCCGGTCGCTGTCACAGCTCGCGCTGGTACGGCGGGAGGATCGCCAGGTAGTCGGTGCCGGTGATGGCCGTCGCGGTGAGCAGGGCGGTGTAGGCCACACCGTCCATGAAGCCGCCGTAGTTCTTGACCGATTCGCCGACGAAGAAGAGTCCGTCGACGCCGGGGCACTTGGGGTCGAGCATGGCGTCCCAGGCCTGTTCCGGCGTCGGCGCCACCGAGACGACGAAGTCGAAGGCCGGATAGAGCGCCCACTCGAGTGCGTCGGCGAAGCCGGGGTGCTGGGCTGCGAGGAAGTCACGGACTGCGTCGGCGACCAGGTTGACCTTGCCGGTGTCCTTCAGCTCGCGAAGCTGGAAGGTGTCGAGGCCGACCCAGCACTCGATGATCTCCTTGCCGTGTGGCGCCTTCCCGTCCACGAACAGCGAATGCGCCTCGTATCCGAGCACGATCCCGTCCTGCAGTGCCGGGTCGTCGATCGGTACCTTCGCCATGAGCATGCCGGGGATGTCGACCACCGAGGTGCGCAGGCCGAAGATGGGCGTGAAGGCGCCGCTGGAACGCAGGCCGTGAACGTGTTTGACGAAGTCCGCGGGCACGACGTCCGATGGCAGCAGCCGGTCGATCGTCAGCGAAATCGGCACGTTGGAGACGACCAGGTCCGATGCGATGTCGTAGGTGTGCCCGTCCGCGCCGGCGATGGTGACGCCGGTGGCGCGGCCGTCCACGACTCTGATGCCGGTTACGCGCTGTTCGGTGCGCACTGCGCCGCCGGCCGCCGTGACGATGCTGGCGAGGTTGTGGGCGATCTGCATGAAGCTCTCGCCGCCCATCTGGCCGAGCGTGCCGTCGGCGAAGTGCAGGCCGGCTGCCATGGGCATGCGCGTGATGAGGATGAACTCTCCCGCCGAGAGCTCCCTGGCGGAGTTCATGCCGACGGTGAAGGCGCCGAGGATGTCGAAGAACTCGAGGACCTTCGGGTTCTGAGTGCGCGCTTGGACGTAGTCCGCGAGCGATTCGCGGTAGTGCTTCCTGACCTCGTCGACCGACATGCGCAGCATAGCGGCCAGGATCGTACGCATCTCGGTGTACGTGTCGCGGTCCATCCACGGGAAGCTGCCTCGTTTGAGTTCGTGCAACTCGCCGTCGACCCAGAAGCCGCACGCCTTCAGCGGGACGATCTCGACCGGTACGCCGAGCGACTCGAGAATGTGGCACATCCTTGAGTGCGCGCCGTTCACGATGTCGTGCATGCCCAGCTCGAAGGAGTACCCGGCGAGCAGCCGGTCGTCGACGATGCTCTGCAGGTCGGGTTCGCTCCGGACGAGCCAGCCGGTGGACGCGGCGAGCGGGCCGAGGTAGTCCTGCGGGGCGTTGATCAGATCGCCCTTGAAGTGATGTGCGCGACCGCCGATGCCGGGTTCCCGCTCCAGGACGAGGACCTTCTTGCCTTCTTTCTGCGCGAGGATCGCCCCGACACTGAGCCCACCGAGTCCGGCGCCGACCACGATGGCGTCGAAGGACGCGCTGTTGTCCATGGGAGACTCCCTTCGTCCTCATCAACCTAGTGAACAGTCACTAGATTGACAAGCGGTGAGGGGTCGGGGAGTCGGTGAGGTCAGTTGTCAGTGGCGTCAACGAGGATCGCCATCGCCACGGCGCGGATCTCGTCAGCTATCGCTGGTCGCTTGTAGAACCGTCCGAGGCGCACGAGGTCGTCGATCACGGTGAGCGCGGTCAGGGCGCGCAGTCGAGCGATGCGTTCGTCGACGGCGCTGTGTTCGTCGCGCAGTGCCGTGGTCCACTCGGTGGTGCGGTCACGCAGTACGGACGTTATCCGGCGCTGCGCGTCCGGCGGCAGGTTGTTGGCCTCCGTCACGTAGACGCCGACGAGGCTGCGATTTCGCAGGCAGAAGTCGGTATAGATGCCTACCAGTTCGACGAGAGGTCGAGGTGTGGTGCCGTCGTCGTGGCGCTGATCGTGCTCTTCGCTCAGTCGGTCGGTTGCCTGGGTAAACGCCGTCACCAGGATGTCGGCCTTGGTCGGGAAGTGATGGTAGATGCTCGGGCCGGCGATCCCGATCGAGGCTCCGATGTCGTCGAGGCTCACTGCGGCATAGCCGCGGCTGAAGAACAGGTCGACTGCACTGGCAAGCAGTGCTGCGCGTCGCGACTCAAGTCCCTCGGTGGTGGGTGGCGGCGGTGCTGCTGAGCGCGACGCGATCGAGGTGGTCGGGGGCCAGGGGAGCTCGAGGATCGCCATGGCGGCACGCGCCAGTTCGCGGCTGGCGAGCGCCCGCGGTATCGACCGTGGGACCGAGGGGCTGGCCAGGGCCGCGGTGGCGGCGGTGATGAGCAGTTGCGCGTCATCGGTGGACAGTTCGGGGCGGCGGACGTGCAGGCGCTGGACGAATTCCGCGACGACCCGCCGGAACTGCTGCTGCACCGCCGAATGACGGCCAGGGTCGAGGAAACGTGCCTCACGCTGCAGGAGCGTCCACATGTCCCGGCGGTCGAGGACGACGTCCGCAACGGCTGCGACAAGGGCCTCCAGCGAGTCGTGCTCGGTGTTGACGAGCGTCTCCTCAACCAGGCTCAGTGCACTTTCGATGGCTCCGGCGAGCAGATCCTGTTTGTTGCGGAAGTGCCGGTAGACGGCCGGTGCGGTAACGCCGACGTCGGCTGCCACGTCAGCCATGGAGACGCCGTGGTAACCCCACTCCTGGAAGCGCCGCCCAGCCGCCACGGCGAGCTGCGAGCGCCGTTCGGCTGTCGTGGGGCGCCTCGTCGGTGCCGCATCCGCTGCCGCCAAGCGATCTCACCTCCCGTTAGCCCGTACCCGCGGCCCCCCGCACCGCTCGGCTTGCGTTTCGCACGCAGGGTCGCGAAGGGCCTGGGCCTTTTCTGTGTCGCTGAGCAGTATGCGGTGCGAGCGCCTTGTCGGCGCACCTGGGTGTGCTCGTCACGCCGTTCCGTTTCCAGTATTGCCTAGTGAACAGTCACTAGACTACGGTTGCCGCAGCGATGCCCAACTTCCCCGCCGAGATCCGCGCGCCGCACAGAACGGCCACCTGGACCGTCCGCAACGGCGCGGTCACGTGAGGAGCGCGATGACCGAGGTGTTTCAGCACCCCCTCCGCGTGCGGTACATGGAGGTCGACATCCAGGGCGTGGTCTTCAACGCGTGGTATCTGGCGTACTTCGACGACGCGTTCCCGGCTTTCCTCGCCCATCGTGGTCTGGTGTATTCGAACCTGCTCGCCGCGGGGTTCGACACCCAGGTCGTGCACTCGGAGATCGACTGGAGGGCCGGGCTGCACTGGCAGGACGACGTTCTCGTTGCCGTCTCCACCGCGCGGCTGGGTCGGACGAGCTTCGCGGTCGACTTCGAGACACGACGCGGCGGTACGGAGATCACCTGCAGCGCGCGCCTCGTGTACGTGGTCGTCGCCATCGACAAGTCAGGCAAGCGCGAGATCCCACGGATGCTGGCCGACGCGCTGGGCACCCCGGCGCCGCTCCGGACGGACTGAGCCGTGACGTCGTTCCCAGTCGCAGGCGGACCCCTGCACGGCATCACCGTCGTTGAACTCGCCGGCCTCGGGCCGGCCCCGTTCGCCTGCATGATGCTCGCCGATCTCGGCGCGGACGTGATCCGTGTCGACCGGCCGGGAGCCGGCGAACTCGACGTGCCCGCACACCTGGAACTGCTCAACCGAGGCAAGCGCTCAGTGATCCTCGACCTGAAGCGCCCGGAGGGCGTCGAGGCGGTACGGGCACTGGCCACGAACGCCGACATACTGGTCGAAGGATTCCGGCCGGGTGTCGCCGAACGCCTCGGGCTCGGCCCAGATGAGCTGCTGACACACAATCCTGCGCTGGTGTACGGCCGGATGACCGGATGGGGCCAGGACGGTTCCGCGGCCCACACGGCCGGGCACGACATCTCCTACATCGCCGTGACTGGCGCACTGCACGCGATGGGTGACCACGCAGGGAGACCGCAGATACCGCTCAACCTCGTCGGTGACTTCGGCGGCGGGTCGACGTACCTCGTGCTGGGGCTGCTGGCGGCCCTGCATGAGGCCCGCGTCTCAGGCCAGGGCCAGGTCGTGGACGCCGCCATCCTGGACGGCACCCTCCACCTGCTGACGATGTTCCACGGCATGCTCGCCGCCGGGCAGTGGACAGACGACCGCGGTGTGAACACCTTGGACGGGGGTGCGCCGTTCTACTCGGTGTACGAGACGTCGGACGGCCGGTTCATGGCGGTCGGGGCGCTGGAGCGCAGGTTCTACCAGGAGTTGCTGCGTGTGCTCGAACTCGACGATGAGCCGGAGCGTCAGCACGAGCGAGCACACTGGCCCGCCCTGCGGGCTCGGCTGGCGCAGCGATTCGCATCCAGGACGCAGCGGGACTGGACGGATCGCTTCGCCGGTACGGACGCGTGTGTGTCACCGGTGCTGAACCTGCGGGAGGCGGCCGGGCATCCGCAGATCGCCGAGCGGCGGGCCATGGTCGACGTGGACGGGGTCGTGCAACCGGCGGTCGCCCCGCGCTTCTCGCGGTATCCCGGCGCGACACCGGGCCGTCCGGCGCTGCCTGGCGCCGACACCCGGGCGGTGCTGCGAGCAGCCGGCCTCGACGTCGAACGGCTCCTCGCGACCGGCGTGGCGGCGGAGGACCGACCATGAGCGACGCTGCCGCCGCCCGTCCGGACGTGCTCTGGACCCCCACTGCCGAGTCGCTGCGTGGCAGTCGGTTGGGGCAGTTCGCGGCCTGGGTCGCCGAGCGGCGCGGGGTCGAGTTCGGTGATCCGCCTGGCTACGACGAGGTGTGGCGATGGTCGGTGGGGCACGCGGACCAGTTCTGGGCCGACGTCGCCGAGTGGAGCGGCGCGCTGCCCGGTGTCCCGGACGACGAGGTGCTGGTCCACCGCGAGATGCCCGGCGCCGTCTGGTTCCCCGGACGCACGCTCAACTATGCCCAGCAGGCCCTGCGGCACGACGGCACGGCGCTGCTCGTCGCCGCCGAGGGCGCCGATCCGGTCGAGATGTCCTGGGCCGAGCTGCGCAGGCAGGTAGGGGCGTTCGCCGCGACCCTGCGCCGTGCCGGTGTGCGGCCCGGTGACCGGGTCGCCGGCTACCTGCCCAACGTCCCGGAGGCGGTGGTCGCATTCCTCGGCGCCGTCTCGATCGGCGCGGTGTGGTCCTGCTGCGCCCCGGACTTCGGCACCCGCTCCGTGCTGGACAGGTTCGCCCAGATCGAGCCGGTCGTGCTGGTCGCCGCGGACGGCTACACCTTCAACGGCAGGGAACATGACCGCCGCCAGGAGGTGGCGCGGTTGCGCGACGCCCTGCCGAGCGTGCAGACGACGGTCTCAGTGCCCAGACTGTACCGCGACGAGACGCCCGCGGGTGCCCTGTCCTGGGCGGAGGCCGTGGCCGAGCCGCAGGAGCCGGCGTTCGAACCGGTGCCCTTCGACCACCCGCTGTGGATCGTCTACTCCTCCGGCACGACAGGACTGCCGAAGGGCATCGTGCACGGGCACGGCGGTGTCGTGCTCGAACACGTCAAGCAGACCGGCCTGCACATGGACGTGCGGCCCGGCGACCGGTTCTTCTGGTACACCTCCACGGCCTGGATGATGTGGAACGTCGTGGTCTCGGCGTTGCTCTGCGGAGCGACGGCGGTGCTCTACGACGGCGCGCCGACGTTTCCGGGAAAAGACGAGCAGTTCGCCCTCGCGGCACGGACGAGGGCGACGCACCTCGGCAGCGGCGCCGGCAACCTGAGCGCCTGCCAGAAGGCGGGGCTTCGCCCCGGGGAGCAGCACGACCTCGCGGCGCTGCGGTTCGTCGGGTCGACGGGCTCACCGTTGCCCGCCGCAGCCTTCCGCTGGGTCTACGACGCGGTCAAGCACGACGTGTTTCTCGCCTCCTACTCGGGCGGGACCGACGTGGTGACGAGCTTCATCGGCGGATCGCCCCTGCTCCCCGTCATCGCCGGTGAGCTCCAGCGGCCGATGCTCGGCGTTGCCGCGGCGGCGTGGGACGAGACAGGCAGCCCGGTGATCGGAGAGGTCGGTGAGCTGGTGGTCACCGAGCCGATGCCATCGATGCCGTTGTCGTTCTGGAACGACCCGGACGGTACGCGATACCGGGAGGCCTATTTCGAGGCGTGGCCCGGCGTGTGGCGGCACGGAGACTGGCTGGAGATCACCCACCGTGGTACGAGCCTGGTCACCGGCCGGTCGGACGCCACGCTCAACCGCGGCGGCATCCGGATGGGCACCGCCGACATCTATGCGGCCGTCGAGGCGGTGCCGGCGGTCGTCGACTGCGTGATGCTCGGCGTCGAGCAGCCCGATGGCGGTTACTGGATGCCGTTGTTCGTGCAACTGGCGCAGGGGCAGGAGCTGACCTGCGAACTGGTGGACGAGATCAGGACGGCGATCCGCACGACCGCCAGTCCCCGGCACGTGCCGGACGAGGTCATCGCCGTCCCGGGGGTGCCACACACCAGGACCGGCAAGCGGCTGGAGGTACCGCTCAAGCGGCTGTTCCAGGGCGTCGATCCCGTGAAGGCGGTCAACCGCGGCACGGTCGACGACGTCGCGGTGCTCGAGCACTACGTCGAGCTGGCACGTGCGCGCCGGGTCGGTGCGGGAAACCCTGAGGAGCAACAAGGTGCACGCTGAGGTATGTGTGGCCCGGGCCGCGACGGTGGGACAAACATGAGGACAGCACTGCTCACAGGTGCTTCAGGTGGCATCGGGCGGGCCGTTGCCCGTGCCCTTGCCGGAATGGGCTACGGGCTCACCATCACCGCGCGCAGGGACGCCGCCCTTGCCTCCCTCGCCGACGAGCTGCGCGCCGAAGGTGCCACGTCGGTGGTGCGCGTCCCGGCCGATCTGGCAGACCGGGACGCTCTTGCGGACATTGTGGCCCGGCACCGCAACGCATTCGGGTCGATGAACGCGTTGATCCTCAACGCGGGCGTCGGTACCGCGGGCAGCATCGCCGACGCCGACCTGCGGCGCATCGACAAGACACTCCAGGTGAACTTCACCGCGGCCACAGCGCTGCTCCAGCACGCGCTGCCCATGCTTCGCCTGGCTGCCAGCGCCGACCCAGCTCGCGGAGCGAAGATCATCGGGGTGGCCTCGGTCGCCGGGGTATACGCCGAGCCCGGTCTCGGCGTCTACGGCGCGTCCAAAGCCGCACTGCTGTCGCTGCTGGAGACCCTGAACGCTGAGGAGTCGGCCAACGGCGTGACGGCGACAGCGCTTGCACCGGCGTACGTGGACACGGACATGGCCGCGTGGGTCGCCGACCGGGTGCCGGTCGCATCGATGATCCCGTTGGAGGACGTCGTCGGGCTGGTGTGCGCCCTGTTGAACCTGTCGTCGAACACGACGGTGGCCCGCATCGTGCTCGCGCGTTCAGGAACCTCCGGCTACCACGCCTGAGTCCGACAGGCTCGACGAAGGGATCCAATGAGCACCGCCACGCAATCCTCCACGGCAGGCCCCGACGCCGGGCCGGACGTCTCGATCCTGGCCGGACGAACACACGAGTTCGTCCGGCAGAAGGTCATCCCGATCGAGGACCGGTTCGACGGTGACGTCACCATGGCCGGCGGCGACGACCTGCGCCGGCACCTGCAGGCGCAGGCACATGAGCACGGCCTGCTGGCGCCGCAGGCGCCGGTCGAGTACGGAGGTCTCAACCTGTCGATGGTCGAGCGGGCGCGGGTCCTCGAGGCTGCCGGCTACTCGTTGTTCGGCGCGATGGCGATCAATGCGGCCGCACCCGACGAGGGCAACATGCACCTGCTCGCGCACGTCGCCACCGCGCAGCAGCGGGCGGAGTACCTCGCGCCGCTCGTGCGGGGCGAGGTGCGGTCGGCGTTCGCGATGACCGAGCCGGCACCGGGTGCCGGCTCGGACCCGGCCGCGCTCGCCACGACGGCGACGAAGGCTCCCGGCGGCTGGCGGATCGACGGCCGGAAGGCGTTCATCACCGGCGCCGACGGCGCCGGGTTCTTCATCATCATGGCGCGCACGCGGGGACAGGCCGGTGACCGCGGCGGCGCAACGATGTTCCTCGCCCCGGCCGGGATGCCGGGCCTGCAGGTGGGCCGGCACATCCCGACCATGGACCGTTCGATGGTCGGCGGGCACTGCGAGGTGTCGTTCGACAGGCTGCTGGTCCCCGATGCCGCGGTGCTCGGCGAGGTTGACGAAGGGTTCCGTCATGCTCAGGTGCGTCTGGGGCCGGCCCGCATGACCCACGTGATGCGCTGGCTCGGTGCTGCCGTCCGCGCCCACGAGACGGCCGTGGAGTACGCTGCCGCACGCAGGGGCTTCGGCAGCCCGCTTGCCGAGCTCGGTCTGGCGCAGCAGTTGATCGCCGACAACGAGATCGATCTGGCCGCCACCCGCGCCCTCCTGGACGTCGCCTGCGCCGCCCTGGACGCCGGTTCGGCGGCATCGCAGGAGACGTCGATCGCCAAGACCTTCGCCGGTGAGGCGATCGGGCGTGTCGTGGACCGCGCCGTGCAGCTCTGCGGAGGGCTGGGGGTGTCCGCTGACCTGCCCGTCGCGCGAATCGCGCGGGAGGTCCGCCCGTTCCGCGTCTACGACGGCCCGTCGGAGGTGCACCGGTACGCCATCGCCAGGCGTGCGGTCAAGGCCGCCCGACGGAGGGCATCGTCGTGAGCGGGCCGCCCGGCCTCGACGTGTTCGCGCTGCATCGCTGCCTGATCACCGAAGGGGTCGGTCCGGCCGGACCGCTGCAGGCTGAACTGATCGCGGGTGGCCCTCGGCACGCGATGGCCGTCCGTCGGGATCGCTCGCCCGGGGGAACCACGCCTCCGCAGGCGGGGAGGCGCGGCGGGCCGCCGCGAGGTCCAACCCTGCCTGCCAGGTCGCGCCGGCACCGATCATCCGCCGGTACTTCATGATCTCCGTCTGGCCGTTCACCGTCAGTGCCCCCACGAGGCGTTCGCGCTCGCGGTAGAGCACGATCCATCGGCCGCCGGTCATCGGGTCGCCGTCGACGAGCCGGACCTCCTCGGCGTCGGCAGAGCCGGCGAACTGGATGCGGCTGTCGTACCAGTCGGACCAGAAGTAGGGCACGGTCGCATACGCGGTCGCCCGATCCGGCGCGATCGCGTTGCGGGCCGCCGCGGCGCCCTGCTCCGCCGCGCTCGTCCAGTGCTCGATGCGCTGGCTGCGACCGAAGACCGGGTTCATCCAACGTGCTACGTCGCCGGCGGCGTATATCCCGGGTACGGACGAGGCGAGCGTCTCGTCGCAGACGACGCCGTTGCCGAGCTCGATACCGGAGCCGTCGAGCCAGCCCGTCGCCGGCTCGGCGCCGATGCCCACGACGACGAGGTCCGCGACCAGCACGGTGCCGTCGTCGAGGACGACCCGTTCGACATGATCCGAGCCCTCGACGGCGCGCACACCCGCCCCACACAGCAGTTGCGTCCCGTTGCGCTCGTGCAGCGTCGCCAGCGCGGTGCCGGCGAGGCCACCGACGGCCCGCGCGAGCGGTGTGGGCAGTGCTTCGACGACGGTGACGGGCAGGCCGCGCCGTCGCGCCGCCGATGCGACCTCCGAGCCGATGAAGCCGGCGCCGACGACGACGGTACGGGCGCCGGCGTCAAGCGCGCGGCGGACGGCACGGGCGTCGTCGAGCGTCCGGATGCCGTGGACACCGGCGAGCGCCTCGGTTCCGGGCAGCATCCTGGCCCGCGCGCCGGTGGCGACGACGAGCGCGTCGTAGCCGATCTCGCCGGTCGACGTCTGGATCGCCTGCGCGGTGACGTCGATCCCGGTGGCGGGCTCGCCGAGCACGAGCCCGACGTCGAGTTCGGAGGTGAAGCTGTCCGGTGCCCGTAGCCAGGGCACCTCCGGTGGGTACGGCCGCTGCGCCGTGTCGAGGAAGGCCTTCGACAACGGCGGGCGGTCGTACGGGGCGTGGGTCTCTGCTCCGACGAGGGTGACGGTCCCGGTGAATCCTGCCCGGCGCGCGGCCTCGACGGCTCGCAGCCCGGCCAGCGATGCACCGACGACGACGAGGTGTTCGACAGGGTTCACGGCTCACGGTTCCAGGCGCAGCGCCATTGTCGGGCAACCGGCAACGGCCTCCTCGACCGCCGCGCGGTCCTCCTCGGCGACGTCCTGGCGCAGCAGGACGACCTCGCCTCCAGCACCCACCTCGAACCGATCGGGCAGGAGCGACTCGCAGATGCCGAGTCCAGTGCACTTGGCGAAGTCGGCGACGACCTTCATCGGGCTACCCTTCCGGCAGGTGGCTGCCTGTTGACGCTCGTTGGTCCGAGCGCTGACCGCGCGGCTCCGGGCGCTGTCGTCGCCGGGAGGCCGCCCGCTCCGTCAAGCGGAGACCGGGCGCGAACGCCACAGCCCGTTGGTCATGATCAAGGGCGCGCCATTTGCCTACCGGGCCTCTGCGGGTCAGCGAGACGCACGATATCGAGTGAACGTTCACTAGGCAACGCCCCCGCTGTGATCGGGGCGTCCCGCTCGGTCCCCTCCGGCCCGTCGTGGCTCGTCATGTCTGCGGCTCGATTGCGGATGCGGAGTCTCTGCTGCTCGACTCTGCCTTGCCTAGTGACTATTCACTAGGTTACCGTCGCCTGGACGGCCTACCCCGCGACAGCAGAGGAGCCCGCTGTGCCCAGCTCACCTTCCGCGGTGCCGCCGCCCGCGACGGAGGCGCTCATCTTCGACGCCATCCGGACCCCTCGCGGGCGGGGGCGTAGTGCCGGATCCCTGCACGGCGTCAAGCCGGTCTCGCTCGTGGTCGGTCTCATCAACGAGCTGCGGTCGCGCCATCCGGGGCTGGATCCCGCGCTGATCGACGACGTCGTCCTGGGCATCGTCACCCCGGTCGGCGACCAGGGCTCCGTGCTCCCGCGGACCGCCGTGCTGGCTGCCGGGCTTCCCGACACCATCGGCGGTCTGCAGCTCAACCGCTTCTGCGGATCTGGCCTCGAGGCCGTGAACGTGTCCGCGCAGAAGGTGCGGTCGGGATGGGACCGGCTGGTCATCGCCGGCGGGGTCGAGTCGATGTCGCGGGTACCGCTGGGCAGCGACGGCGGTGCGTGGATGAACGACCCGGAGACCAACGCCGACACCTCGTTCGTGCCGCAGGGCGTGAGCGCGGACCTCATCGCCACCGTCGAGGGCTTCGACCGCGAGACCGTGGACCGCTACGCCGTGCGGTCGCAGCAGCGAGCGGCGGTCGCATGGTCGGGTGGGTACTTCCAGAAGTCCATCGTGGCTGTCCGGGACCGCAACGGCGTCATCGTGCTTGACCACGACGAGCACATGCGTCCGGAGTCGACGGTAGCGTCGCTGGGCCGGCTGACGCCGTCGTTCGCCGCGATGGGAGCGCTGGGCGGCTTCGACGCGGTAGCCCTGCAGCGGTACCACTGGATCGAGCGCATCGACCATGTGCACCACGCCGGCAACTCCTCGGGCATCGTCGACGGCGCCGCGCTCGTGCTCATCGGCAGTGAACAGGTCGGCCGGGACCTGGGGCTGACGCCGCGCGGCAGGGTCGTCGCCACCGCAACCTCGGGTGCCGATCCGACGATCATGCTCACCGGCCCGACACCGGCCACCCGCAAGCTGCTCGGCCGCACCGGGCTCACGGTCGACGACATCGACCTGTTCGAGATCAACGAGGCCTTCGCCGCCGTACCCCTCAAGTACGCGAAAGATCTCGGTATCCCCGAAGAGAAGATCAACGTCAACGGTGGCGCGATCGCGATGGGGCACCCCCTGGGCGCCACCGGATCGATGCTCATCGGCATCGCGCTCGACGAGTTGGAACGCCGGGATGCGCGGCGCGCCGTCGTGACGCTGTGCATCGGCGCCGGGATGGGCGTCGCGACGCTCATCGAGCGCGCCTGACCGCATGAACACTGGAGCCCAGGAGCCCGCCATGACCCAGGATGCGCCCGCCGACACCCCACACCCCATGTTCGGCTGGGACGTCGACGCCGACGGAGTGGTCACCGTGACGATGGACGACCCCGACCAGCCGGTCAACATGCTCAACGACCGGTTCCGCCGTGAGTTCGCTGCCGTGGTGGAGCACCTGCACGCCAAGAAGGACCAGATCAGCGGCGTCGTCATCACCTCGGCCAAGACGACCTTCTCCGCCGGCGGTGACCTCGAGCACCTCCTTCGGGCCACGCCGGCGGACGCACCGCAGATGACCGACCTGATTCGCGGTTTCCACCGCGCTGCCCGGCGGCTGGAGACGCTGGGGCGACCGGTCGTCGCCGCGGTCAACGGCACCGCGCTCGGCGGCGGCCTCGAGTTGGCGCTCGCGTGCACCCGCCGCATCGGCCTCGACACACCCACGCTGCGCGTCGGTCTGCCCGAGGTGACCTTCGGCCTGTTGCCCGGCGGTGGCGGGGTGACGAGGACCGTACGCCTCCTCGGCCTGGACCGGGCGCTGCACGAGGTCCTGCTCACAGGACGGGCGGTCCGGGCCGCCGCGGCGCTGGAGCTGGGCCTGCTCGACGAACTCGTCACCGACCCGGCGCAGCTGCTGCCGGCCGCCCGCCGCTGGATCGCGGAACACCCGGACGCCGTCCAACCGTGGGACACCGCGGGGTACACCATCCCGGGTGGGACCCCGGCCGACCGCCGTGTGGCCGCCGACCTGCCCGCACTGCCCGCGACGCTGCGCCGCCAGGCACGCGGCCCGCTGCTGCCCGCCGTGCGCAACCTCGTCGCCGCCGCGGTCGAGGGTGCCCAGGTCGACATCGACACCGCGCTGCTGATCGAGGCGCGGTACTGCGTCGAGCTGATCTGCGGTCAGATCTCGACCAACCTGATCCGGTCGCGCTTCTTCGACCTGCAGGCGATCGAGCGGGGTGCCGGCCGCCCGGACGGCTATCCGACCCACAGGGCGACGAAGGTGGCCGTGCTGGGTGCCGGGATGATGGGCGCCGGCATCGCCTACGTGTGCGCCCAAGCCGGTATGGAGGTCGTACTCAAGGACGTCACGCTGGAGGCGGCCGAACGGGGCAAGGCGTACAGCGAACGACTGTTCGACCGTGCCGTCGGCGCGGGACGCAGCACCGCCCGGCAGCGGGACACGGTTCTGGCGCGAATCCTGCCCACGGTCTCGGCAGCCGACACGCAGGGCGCCGACCTCCTGATCGAGGCGGTGTTCGAGGACCCTGACCTCAAGCAACGGGTGATCGGCGAGGTCCTGCCGTACCTGGCGCCCGGCGCCGTGGTCGCCTCGAACACCTCCACCCTGCCCATCACCGCGCTGGCCGAGGGCATTCCGGCTCCCGGGGACTTCATCGGCACCCACTTCTTCTCACCGGTGGACCAGATGCCGCTGCTGGAGATCGTCGTCGGCGCGAAGACCAGCGACGCGACACTCGCCCGGACGATCGACATCGCCCGGCAGATCCGCAAGACTCCGATCGTCGTCAACGACAGCCGCGGATTCTTCACCAGCCGGGTCATCTCGCAGTTCCTCGACGAGGCGGTCGCGATGGTGGCGGAGGGCATCCCGGCCGCCACCATCGAACAGGCCGCCACCCAGGCGGGCTATCCCATCGGTGCGCTCGCGCTGATCGACCAGATCTCCCTGACCCTCAACCGGCGGATCCGGCAGGAGACGGTGGCCGCCGCCCGTGCGGCCGGGCTGGAACTGTCCGTGCACCCGGCGGCGGCGGTCGTCGACAGGATGATCGACGAGTTCGGCCGCGCCGGCCGCGCGGCCGGTGCCGGTTTCTACGACTACGTCGACGGACGCCGGGCGGGGCTGTGGCCCGGCCTGGCCACCAGCTTCGGTCCGCAGAAACTGGGTAATCCGCTGTTCGAGCTGCAGGAGCGGATGCTCTTCGCCGAGGCGATCGACGCCGTGCGGTGTCTCGACGAGGGGGTGCTGCGGTCGGTCGCCGACGGTAACGTCGGTTCGCTGCTGGGCATCGGGTTCCCTGCCTGGACCGGTGGGGTGCTGCAGTACGTCAACCAGTACGAGGGCGGGCCCGGCGGCTTCGTCGCCCGCGGCCGCGAGCTTGCCGGGCGTTACGGCGAGCGCTTCGCGCCGCCTGCGTCGCTGGTCGAACTCGCCGCCGGCGGAGGTGAGCTCCGGTGAAGCTGGCCGAGTACGCGGAGCAGTTCCGGACCGCCGAGCTGCGGCGCACCGACGACGGTGTGCTCACCGTCCGGCTGCACTACCGGGAGGGGCCGCTCACCTGGACCGCGCTGGCCCACCGTGAGTTTCCCCGGCTGCTGGACGCCGTGGGCTCCGACGCGGCCAACCGGGTGGTCGTGCTCACCGGGACGGGCGACGCGTTCATCCGCACCCCGGAGAACTACGGGGCGGTGTACCGCAGCGGCACCGTGCAACCCTCGGACTGGGAGCGGGGCATCGGCGAGGCCACCCGGATGCTGCACGGTCTGGCTGACCTCAGCGTCCCGATCGTCGCCGCGGTCAACGGGCCGGTGACCGGACATTCGGAGCTCGTCCTGCTCTGCGACCTGGTCGTGTGCACCACGGACACATACTTCGAGGACAGGGCACACCTCGCCGGCGGGCTGGTCCCCGGCGACGGCATGCAGGTGCTCTGGCCGATGGTGCTCGGGCCGGTCCGGGCCCGACACTTCCTCCTGGCGGGCCAGCGGATTCCCGCCGCGGAGGCACTGGCCCTCGGTGTGGTCGGCGAGGTGGTGCCGCGCGAGCGCCTGCTGGACCGGGCCACCGAGCTCGCTCTGGGCCTGGCCGCCGCGGATCCGCTCGTGTTGCGCCACACCCGTCGGCTGCTGTACCGGCCGGTCCGCCGGGCCCTCCACGACGAACTGGTGCCGGGTCTGGGCATCGAGGCCTACGTTGCGCTCTCCCGATCACCGCAATTCGGATCCGACGACCAAACACCCCTGGGACGGACCACACAAGGAGATCAGCATGGACGTTGAGCGAGTTGGAGACCTGACCGCCGCCGCTGCCGACCGGTGGGGCGAACGAACATTCGCCACGCTCGGCGACACGACACTGACGTTCAACGACCTCCGACGGTGGTCGGACGCCGTCGCCGCCGACCTCGTCGCCCACGGCGTCAGCCGAGGCGACCGGGTGATGATGCTCATGGTCAACCGGTTGGAAGTGCTCGCCGTCACCGCAGCCGCGTGGCGTATCGGCGCGATCGCGGTGCCGGTCGTCGCGATCTACCGTACGCACGAACTGCTGGACATCGTCGGCGACTCGAAGCCGGCCGCCGTCGTCACCACCGCCCGCCTCGGTGACCGTCGCCTCGCCGAGGAACTGGATTCCTGCCTCAAGTCGGTCGGGGTCGAGCCGGTCGTGCGCTACCTTGCCGACCCGGACGAGCCGGTGCCCGGCTGGATGGTCCTGCCCGCAGCCAGTACGACGGCGGACCCCGCCGCCATGCCCGAGCCGTCGCCCGCCGAGGACGAGTGCCTGCGGCTGTACACGTCAGGCTCGACGTCGGCGCCGAAGGGTGTCCGGCTCAACTCGCCCGCGGTCATCTTCGGCGGCCGCCAGTTCCACGACCGGCTGGGCGTCGACGAGTCGCACGTGGGCCTCGCGCTCGCGCCGGTCGCCCACATCGCCGGCATGCTGGCCGCCGGGCTGGTGCCGCTCACGTGCGGCGCGAGCGCGGTGATCATGCCCCGCTGGGACGTGACGGCGGCGGTCGCGCTCATCGACGAGCACCGAGTCACCTGGTCCCTCGGCGCCGCGGTGTTCCTCAAGGACCTGGTCGAGGAGTACGAGCGCCGCCGTACCGAGGGCCTGCACGTGCTGCGGTATTACGTCAGCGGCGGGGCGAACACCGCGCCGGAGCTCATCCGGCGGGCCGACGCCCTGGGCATGTGGGCGGCCCGGACCTACGGGATGACCGAGGCGGCCGGCGTGGTGACGCTCGCCCCCCGTGACGCACCGCTGGACCGCCTGGCGGAGTGGGACGGCAAGCTGGCCGACAACACCGACGTGCGTATCCTCGACGAGCTGCGACAGCCGGTGCCGCCCGGCACCGAGGGCAACATCTGGTTCCGCAGCCCCCAGCTATTACTCGGCTACACCGATCCCGAGCTCAACCAAGCCCAGTTCGACGGCGGCTGGTTCGATCCCGGCGACCGCGGCCTTGTGTCGGAGGACCGGTGGATGCGCATCACGGGGCGTACCAAGGACATCATCAACCGCGGCGGCGAGAAGTTCTCCACCGCGGACATCGAGCACGTCCTCGATCGCCATCCCGACATCGCAGAGGTGGCCGTGATGGGCGTCCCCGACGAGCGGCTGGGTGAGAAGGTCTGCGCCTTCGTCGTCGCCCGGCCCGACAGCGAGCCACCGACGCCGCAGGCCCTCGCCGCGTTCATGGCCGAGCAGGACGTCGCCCGGGCGAAGGTGCCGGCGGAATGGCACGTCGTCGACCGCCTCCCGCGGACGGCCAGCGGAAAGATCCAGAAGCACCTGTTACGGGCAGCCCGTGACGGTGCCGAGTCGACGGCGTGAGGAGTACCGCGATCATGGCCGATGCCTTCTACGACGACGCCACCGTCCAGTGTCCGTACCCGCACTACGCCGCGCTGCGCGCGAACGATCCCGCACATCGGCTCGCGGGCGAGGACGTCTATCTGGTCACCCGGCACGCCGACTGCGAGGCCGTCCTCGCCCAGCCGGAGGTGTTCTCCTCCAAGGCCGGTCCGGGCCTGCGTCAGCGCGAGCTGATGAGCACCGCCAAGGCACCGCTGGATGCCGGCTACCGTGTCGTGCGCACCTTGCTCACCAACGATCCGCCATCGCACACCCGCTACCGCAAACTGGTCGCCAAGGCCTTCACCGCCCGCCGCATCGCCGGGCTCGAGCCGAAGATCCGGACGGTCGTCGACGACCTCGTCGACGCCCTGCCGGCCGAGGGCCGAGTTGACCTCGTCCGCGACCTCGCCCAGCCGTTGCCCCTCATCGTCATCGCCGACTTCCTCGGTGTTCCGCGCAGCGATCTCGACGTCTTCCAGAAATGGTCCGACGACGCGGCGGAGGTCCTCGGCGGCACCCTCACCGAGCAACGGTCGCGTGAATGCCACCAGTCACTGCAGGAACTACTCGGATACTTCGACGAACGCATCGCCGAGCGGCGGCTGCAGCCCTCCGACGATTTCCTCGGCCTCCTGCTCGAGGCCCGGGCCGCCGACGAGCGCCCCCTGCAGACGGAAGAGATGCTGGCCATCTCCTACGTCACGCTGGTCGCCGGCAACGAGACCACCGTCAACCTGCTCTCCAGCCTGCTGCTGCTGTTGCTGCGCCACCCCGACCAGCTGGCGCGCATCCGCACCGACCGGTCGCTGATCCCGGCTGCGGTGGAGGAGGCGCTGCGGCTCGAAGCGCCCGTGCAGGGCAGCGTGCGGCTGGCCACCCGGGACACCGAGGTGGCCGGCACGCCGGTCCCCAAGGGCAGCCGGCTTCTGGTCGTCGCCGGCGCAGCAAACCGGGACCCGGCGGTGTTCACCGAACCCGACCGGTTCGACCTGGACCGCGGCAACTCGCGCTCGCACCTGTCTTTCGGCAAGGGCATCCACTTCTGCCTCGGCGCTGCGCTGTCCCGGCTCGAGGCCACCGTCGCGCTGGAGCACCTGCTTGACCGGGTGGAACGCATCGAGCTGGACCCGGCGTTCCAGCCGCGCTACGCGGACAACGCGGTGCTGCGTTCGCTGCTCTCCCTGCCGGTCGATGTCACCAAGGCCCGGGCGTGAGCGACGTAGCGCCGGGCGGCGTGCGCTACACCCGCGACGGGCACGTCGCCACCCTCACCATCGACCGGCCCGAACGGCGCAACGCCATGACCTTCGAGACCCTCGCCGAGCTCCGCGACGGCGTCCTGCGGGCCCGTGCGGACGGTGATGTCCGGGTGCTGGTGCTCACCGGCGCGGGGGAGCAGGCGTTCTGCGCCGGTGCAGACCTCGGCGGCCTGCGTGGCGAGGACCTGGATGCCGAGCAGGCGCACGCCGGCCGGGGACACCTCGCCGAGCTGTTCCGGGCGCTGTGGTCCTCGGGCATCCCGACGATCGCGCGGGTGCGCGGTTTCGCGCTGGCCGGCGGCTTCGGGCTGGCGATGGCCTGCGACATCGTGATCGCATCCGACGACGCCGTCTTCGGGACGCCCGAGGTCGCGGTCGGGCTGTGGCCGTACATGATCACCGTCCCGCTCGTTCGGTCGATGCCGCCCAAGGTGGCGCTCGAACTGATGATGACCGCCCGAAGGGTCGGCGCGGCGGAGGGACAGCGCCTCGGTTTCGTCAACGAGGTCGTCCCCGCCGACGAACTGGACGACGCGGTCACCCGGGTCGCCGAACGCATCGCCGCCCAGTCGCCGGCGGCCATCCGGCTGGGCCGTACGAGCTTCTACCAGTCGCTCGGCGCCGGCACCGAGCAGGCGCTGGCCCTGCTCCAGGCGACGCTCAGCGTCGCCACCGCCACCGGAGACGCCCAGGAGGGCGTGGCCGCCTTCGCCGAGAGGCGGCGGCCCGTCTGGGGCGGAGGTGCCCGGTGATCCCGCCTGCCCCGGTCCTCGTCTGCGAGTGCTGGGCCCGTGACGGACTGCAGTCCTGGCCGCGCGTCATCGCCGTCGAGGACAAGATCACCCTGCTGCGCCAGGTCGCCGCCGCCGGAATTCGCGAGATCGATGCGACGTCCCTGGTCCCGCCGAAGTACGCGCCGCAGTTCGCCGACGCCGAGGACGTCCTCGCCGCGGTCGCGGACACAGGCGTACGGACCCGGGTGCTGACGCCGAACCTCCGAGGTGTCGAACGGGCCCTCGACATCAGGCGCCAGCTGGGCGGCGGCGTGGACACCATCGGCTTTCCCATCTCGGCATCTGAGGTGCACAACCTCGCCAACGTCCGGCGGACCCACGACGAGCACCTTCGCGAGATCGAACGGATGGTCGGCGTGGCCCGCGACGGCGGGCTGTCGGTGCTCGCCGCGGTGGCGACCGCGTTCGGCTGCCCCATTACGGGGCCGGTCGCGGAGGACACCGTCTTCGCCATCGCCGACCGGCTCGTGGAGCTCGGGGTGGGCCGCATCATGCTCAGCGACACCACCGGGCTGGCCGATCCGGTCCGGGTGGCCGCCTACACCGCCCGCGCACTGCGCGACTACCCGGATGTGGAGCTCGTCGCACACTTCCACGACACGCGGGGCACGGGGATCGCCAATACCTACGCGGCGGTCACCTCGGGTGCGCGTTGCGTGGACGCGTGTCTGGGCGGCATCGGCGGGGAGCCGGCATCGGTGGAGCAGCATCACGCGGGCGAGACCGGCAACGTCAGCACCGAGGACATCGTCGTCCTGCTGGAGCGGGCCGGGTTCGACACAGGGATCGACGTCGCCGCCCTCGTCGCGGCCGGCCGGCGCGCCGAGCAGCTGCTGGGGGCCGCGGGCCGCAGCCAGGTGCAGCGCACCGGCGCCGGGCTCGAAGCCCGCGCGCCCCGCCCGTGGGCAACGACGGTGCCGGGCTGACCGCCGGGCTGCGCTCGCGCAGGCAGACCTCAACGAAGGCAAGGAGACGACCATGACCGCGCCCGCGCGACCCACCGGGGCCTGGGACCTGTCCGAGGACCAGCTCGCCATCCGCAACGCCGTCGACGCCGGGATGAAGAAGTTCCCGCTCGAGTACTGGCGGGAGGCCGACCGTACGGCGACGTTCCCGCACGAGTTCTTCGCGTTCGCTGCCGCCCAGGGCTGGCTGGGGCTGGCCATGCCGACCGAGTTTGGCGGCTCGGGGCTCGGCATCTCCGAGGCCGTGATGATGATGGAGGCGATCGCCCGGGGCGGTGGACTGAGCGCCGCCAGCGCCGTCCACATGAACGTCTTCGGCACGAACGTCGTGGTGAAGCACGGTTCGCCGCAGATGCGGCAGGAGAACCTGCCCGACATCGTCGCCGGCCGGATGCGGGTCGCCTTCGGCGTCAGCGAGCCGGACTCCGGGCTGGACACCACCAGCCTGCGCACCCGTGCGGTCCGCCGCGGCAGCGACTGGCTGGTCAGCGGCCGCAAGGTCTGGATCAGTACCGCGCAGGTCGCCGACAAGATCCTCCTGCTGACCCGGACCCGGGACCCCGAGCCGGGGGAGCCGAAGGACGCCGGGCTGACCCTCTTCTTCACCGACCTCGACCGCAGGCACATCACCGTCAAGGAGATCGAGAAGCTCGGGCGGGCGGCGGTCGACTCCAACGAGCTCTTCATCGACGACCTGCTCGTGCCGGACCGGGACATGGTCGGCGCGGAGGGCCGCGGCTTCCGGATGCTGCTCGACGGCCTCAACCCGGAGCGGCTCCTCGTCGCCTCCGAGGCGGTGGGCATCGGGCGGGCCGCGCTCGGCCTTGCCGTGGACTACGCGAAGGAACGGCACGTCTTCGGCCGGGCCATCGGCCAGAACCAGGGGGTGCAGTTCCCACTGGCCGACAGCTACGCGCGCCTGGAGTCTGCCTGGCTGATGATCCTGCGCGGCGCGGCGCTCTACGACCAGGGGCGCGACTGCGGAGCGGAGGCCAACATCGCCAAGCTCCTCGGCGGCGAGTACGGCTTCGAGGCCGCCGACCGGGCCATGCAGGTGCTCGGCGGCTACAGCTACGCCAAGGAGTACCACGTCGAACGGCTCTGGCGTGAGGTCAAGCTCTGCCGGCTGGCCCCGGTCAGCCCCGAGCTCATCCTCTGCTACCTCGCCGAGCGCAAGCTCGGCCTGCCGAAGTCCTACTGAGAGACACGGACACACATCATGGATTTCGATCTCAGCGATACCGACCTCGCCTGGCGCGACACCGCCCGCGAGTGGGTGGAGCAGCGCTGGCCCAAGAGCAGAGCCCGCGAGCTCGAGGCCAGCGGGCAGACCTTCCCGCAGGAGCTGTGGGACGACCTTTCCGAGGCCGGCTTCCACGGCATCGGGATCCCGGAGGAGTACGGCGGGCAGGGCGGCACGGTCTTCACCCAGGCCATCGGCGCCCGGGAACTGTCGCGGAACCTGGCCGGGCTGGTGGCGACCTGGCTGGCCCCGGCCGTCGGTGGCACGCTGACGCTGCTGGCCGCGGGCTCGGAGACGCAGAAGCGGACCCTGCTGCCCCTGATGGCGCGCGGTGAGGTGAACTTCGCGATCGGGGTCACCGAGCCCGGCGGCGGCACTGACATACTCGGCGCCCTGCGGACCACGTCCCGCCTCGACGGTGACCAGTGGGTGATCAACGGTCAGAAGACCTGGTCCACCGGGGCCGGCAACGCCGACTACCTCGTCGTGCTGGCCGTGAACATCAGTGACGAGGGCAGGGCGGCGGGCAACAACCTGATTCTCGTACCCCGTTCGACCCGGGGTCTGGACATGCGGCACATCCCCAAGCTCGGCGTCCGTGCGCTGGCCTCCTACGAGGTCTTCCTCGACGACGTCCGGGTGCCTGTGGACAACATCGTCGGACCCCGCGGGCAGGGGTGGAAGGGCATCGTGCAGGGCCTCAACGCCGACAAGGTGCTCCTGTCGGCCTGCTGTACCGGCATCCTCGACGGCATCCTCGAGGACGCCCTGCGCTACCTGCACGAACGGGAGGCGTTCGGCCGGACGATCGAGCATTTCCAGGCCCTGCAGCACAAGGTCGTGGACATCGCGGCCTGGCGGCACACCTCCGAACTGGTCGCCTACCACGCCGCCTGGCTGATGACCCAGGGTCGGCCGTCGGCGAGCGCGGCCACGATGGCCAAGATGATCACGTCGGAGTACGCCGTCGAGGCCGCCGATGTCGGGTTGCAGCTGCTCGGCGGCATGGGGTACTCGGCCGAGACGGACATGCAGCGGTACTGGCGTGACGCGAGACTGTTTCGGATAGCCCCCATCACGGGGGAGATGTCGCGGAACTTCATCGCCGAGCGGCTCGGCATGCCGAGGTCGTTCTGATGCGCACCGAAGCCGCCATCCTGTGGGGCCGCGGCGAGGACTGGAGCGTCGAGCCGATCGAGCTCGCCGCCCCACGCCACGGCGAGGTACGGGTGCGGATCGAGGCCACGGGTCTGTGCCACTCCGACGCCTTCCTCAGCACCGGGACCCTGCCGTCGGCGCTGCCGATCATCGGGGGCCACGAGGGAGCCGGTGTCGTTGAGGAGATCGGACCCGGGGTCAGCCGCGTCAAGCCGGGCGACCACGTCGTCTTCTCCTCGGTCCCGTCCTGCGGCATCTGCCCGTCGTGCGCGTCCGGCCATCAGAACCAGTGCGACCGCCTGGGGATCATGGGGTCGGGCCGGCAGTTGCTCGACCAGACCGCGCGGCACACCGCACGTGGCCGCGACCTGGCACTCATGTGCCTGCTCGGCACCTTCAGCCGGCACTCCGTCATCTCCGAGGCACAGTGCATCCCGGTGGACCCGGCGGTCCCGTTGGACCGGGCATGCCTGGTCAGCTGCGCGGTGATCACTGGTTGGGGCGCGGTCGTCCACGCCTCGGGGATCCGGCCCGGCGACGATGTCACCATCGTGGGCACCGGTGGGGTGGGGGTGAACGCCGTGCAGGCCGCAAGGTTCGCCGGCGCTCGGCGGATCTTCGCGGTCGACCCGGTGCCGGCCAAGCGGGAGCTGGCCCTGCAGTTCGGCGCCACCCATGTGGCTGACGGGCTGGAGAGCGCCTACGACCTGATCAAGGCGGAGACCAAGGGCCGGATGTCGAGCCGGGTCGTCGTGACCATGGACGTCGCGCGGGGCGACGTGCTGCAGCCGATCCTGCGTATGACCGCCAAGCTCGGCTGCATCGTGTTGTGCAGCCTGGCCGCCGCCGGGCCGCAGCCACTGACGCTGAACCTCTTCGACGTCACCATGCGGGAGAAGCAGATCGTCGGATCCCTGTCGGGCTCGGCCAACCCGAACGTGGAGATCCCCCGCCTGCTCGGGCTCTACCAGGACGGGCTGCTGGACCTCGACACCCAGGTCAGCCAGCGGTACCGGCTCGAGGACGTCAACACCGGATTCCGTGACCTGAAGGACGGGCACAACCTGCGCGGCGTCGTCCTGTGCCAGTCCTGACCAAGACACTGCAACCGAAGGAACGAACCATGGCGATGTCCGAACCCGACGTGATCATCGTGGGCGCCGGCTTGGGCGGCCTCATCTGCGGCGCCTTGCTGGCCAAGCTTGAGGGCCGCCGGGTCGTCGTGCTCGAGCGCAACCCCGACATCGGCGGCAAGATCATGTCGTACGGGTACGCGCACAACCCGGATCTCACCGAGGAGGAGTACCGCACCAGCCTCGCCGCCTGCGGACACTCGAAGATCGTGTACTCCGATCCGGACTTCTCCAGCATTGTCGAGAAGCACGGGCTCTTCAAGAACTGGATCATCGACACCGGCTGGCACCAGATGTCGGTGGGACCCCGCAACCGATTCGCGCAGCTCGCCACCGCGCTCGGCAAGAAGATCAACATATCGCCGACAGTCGGCTTCCTCTACTTCGAGGACGGCCGGTTCAGACAACTCAGCGAGATCGCCGCAGGCTGGCCGAGGGACTCACAGGAGGAACGGCGCCGGGTCGCCCAGCACACCTCACGGATCTCGGTGGAGCAGTCCCACGAGTACGACCACGTCGACTACCAGTCGTTTCTGGAGTCCGTCACCACGGACCAGCGGGTCATCGACTACTACGGCCTCATGGGCTGCTACTCCGCCGGTCTGAACGACCCCGCCACCGTCTCGGCCGGAGAGATCATCCGGGTCAACAACATGAACAACATGGCGGGGACGCACTTCCAGCGAGGCGGGGGCGGCGGCGTCGTCACCGGCGGGTTCAAGAACGTCGCCACCACCTTCGCCGAGGTGATCCTGGAGAACGGTGGCGAGATCCTGACCGACAGCCCTGTGCGGGAGATCCTGGTCGAGGGCAACACCGCCGTCGGTGTGCGGTTCAAACCGGCGCACGGACCCGAGCAGGAGCTGCGCGCCGCGGTCGTCATCAACAACGTCCCGGCCCGGCACCTGGGCCGCGTGCTTGCGGACAGGTACTGGCCGCTGGACTTCCGGCAGCGGATCAAGACCCAGTTCCCGCTCGCCGGCCTGCTCGGCTTCATCGGCCTCAAGGAGCCGATCGAGACCGGCGACGGGCGCGCCGGGGACTTCAGTATCCGGCGGCTGCCCGGCACCGAGGACCTCGGCGTGATCGGCGGTGCGTCGATCTTCTCGTTCGAGCAGACCAGCGAGGCGGACCCGACCCGCGCCCCGGCGGGCAAGTGCCTGCTCAACACCTGGATCTCGCTGTACCCGGAGAACCCGTTCGGGCCCGCTGAGATCAACAACGATGCGCTCATCGCCGCGCTCGTCGAGCGGATCTACGAGTTCTTCCGGGCCCAGTACCCGCAGTGGGACGACGTGTACGAATGGGGCTACTTCACCCGAGCCAAGGACATGTACGGACTGTCGATCTCGCCCGGCCAGCTCGGCGACCGGCGGCTCCCCGTCAAGCACCCCACCCTGCACAACCTGTTCCACGCCGGCGACACGACCGCCCAGTGGGGCATCGCCACCGACGGTGTCGGACACGGCGCCACCCTCACGGTCAGCGCGGTGACGGGCAAGGACTACACCCAGCTGCTCGCGCCCTGGGGACGCTGACCGTGCAGGCGTTCGTCGTTCGTGACCACGCGGGCGGGCGTTCGGCGACGTGGGAGGAGGTCGCGGATCCGTCCCCGGCCCCGGGAGGCGTCGTCGTGCAGGTCCGCGCGGCCGCGCTGGCATGGAGCGACGTGCTGCAGATGGAAGGCGGGTACGTCGGCGCGGTACCCGATCCACCCTTCGTCTGCGGTCACGAGTTCGCCGGGGAGGTCGTGGCGGCCGGGGAGCAGGCTCAGCACAGGCCCGGGGACCGGGTGTTCGGCTTCCTGGCCGGCCCGGGGGCATTCGCCGAGTATGTGGCGGCGCCCTCAGGCTTGGTCCGCCGCACTCCGGATGCGTTGTCCGACCTGGACGCGGCAGCGTTCACCACGTCGTTCCTCACCGCGGACGCTGCGCTGGTCGCCGTGGGCGGCCTCACGGCGGGACGCTCGGTGCTGGTGCACGCGGCCGCCGGCGGCGTCGGCCGCAGCGCTGTGCAGCTGGCTCACGTGCTCGACGCCGGCCTGGTCCTGGCCACCGCCGGCAGCCCGGCCCGCCGGGCCGCGGCGGAGGCAGCGGGGGCAACAGCGAGCGCAGGATACGACGACTTCGCAGACCTCGTGCGGGAACGCACCGGCGGCCGGGGAGTGGACGTCGTCCTGGAATCGGTCGGCGGCGACGTGTTCGACCGCAGCGCACGGCTGCTGGCCCCGTTCGGCCGTCTGGTCACCATCGGCGCGTCGTCGGGCACCCCGCCCCAGCGGCTCAAGCTGCCACTGCTGTGGCAACGGTCGATCAGCGTCTGTGGCGTGCACATCGGCCGGCTGCTCGCCGAGCAACCCGAACTCCTGGAACCGTCCTGGAACCGGCTCCTGTGCTTGCTGGCCGCCGGTCGCATCACACCCGGCGTCGGCCTGGTCGTAACGCCAGCCGGCATCCGGCACGGGATCGAGGCGCTGCGCAGCCGGATCGTGGATGGCCGAGTGGTCATCGACTTCACCGTGGGGACCGCATCGTGAGCGACATGCACGACAGACGGCGGGCGGCACGTGAACTCGGCGAGGCGCTTCGGGTGCTCAACAACGCCGCCGCGCTGACCGAGGCGACCGTCGAGGAACTCGATGTCGTCGCGGGCGAGGTCCGTGCGCTCGGCGCTCGGCTTGCCCGCAGGGTGCGCCCGGCGGTGAGCCTGGCCGCGATCGACGATCTGGACCGGGGCATCCGGATGTTCACACCGGTCACCGGCGAGGCGAGCCCGATCGCACCTCCGTTGCGCTACGACCCGGCAGAAGGCGGAACGACGGCGACGGTGGGTCGGGTGACGCTCGGGCCGCTGTACGAGGGGCATGTCGGTGTCGCGCACGGCGGGATCATCGCCCTGCTGCTCGACGAGGTCCTCGGGACGGCGGCCACCCGCCGGGTGTGGCCGAGCGTGACCGGCGGGCTGTCGGTCCGCTACCGAAGGCCGGTCCCGATCGGGGTGCCGCTCGTCGTCACCGCCGCCGTGGTGAACGTCGATGGTCGGCGCATGACCATGCACGGGTCGGTGTGTACCGACGCGGACCCCGATACGGTGCTGGCAGAGGGGGAGGGAGCCTTCATCGAGCTGAGCCGCGAGCAGGCAGTGAGGATGCTCGGCTCGGATCTGCGCCGCCTACATGGGGTCCCTGTGCCGGCCGACGCCGGCGATGCGCGCCGCTGACCGCGCACCCTTCGCCGAGCTCCACGCCCGACTCCAAACCGATCCCGGCTGGCAGGTCCACGACCCCCCGACCGGCCACGACGCAACGCACGAAGCCCTGGAGACCGTCGCCGCGCTGCCGCTCGACAAGCGGCCCGCGGATGTGTCGGCGCACAGACGACAGGCTTCCGGCTAGGCAGCACGAGCGGCCCGCGCCGGCGAACTAACGCTAGTCGCGCCAGTCTGGAGTGCGCTTGTCCAGGAAGGCGGCCATGCCCTCGTGAGCGGCCGGGGTTTGTGAGGCTGCCGCCATCACTTCGAGTGTGATCGTGTACGCGTCCGCCTCGGGACGGTCGAGCTGTGCGTACAGGGTCTGCTTGCCCAGCGCCTTGCTCGCGCGGCTGCCCCGCGTCGCCCGGTCCAGGAGTTCGGCGACGGCGTCGTCGAGATCCTCGTCCGGTACGACCCGGTTGACCAGGCCCCAGTCGAGGGCCGTTGCCGCATCGATCACGTCGCCGGTGAGCGCGAGCTCCATCAGTCGCTTGCGCCCGACCGACCGGGCCACCGGCACCGCTGGGGTATGGCAGAACCAACCGCCTTTGCCGCCGGGCAGCGCGAAACCGGCCGACCGTGCGGCGACGGCAAGGTCGCAGGACGCGACCAACTGACAGCCCGCCGCAGTGGCCAGCCCGTGCACCCGAGCGATCACCACCTGGGGTACAGACTGGATCGTCTGCATCAGGTCGGTGCACAACCGCAACAGGTCGCGGGTTCCAGCGAGGTCCCGGGCGGCAACGTCACCGAAGTCGTGGCCCGAGGAGAACACCGGACCGGCTCCGGCCAGCACGATGCCGGATGCATCGGTTCGCCCGGTTTCGCGGAACGCCGCCAGCAGCTCGGCGAGATGATCCGCCGACAGGGAGTTGCGCCGCGAAGCGCGGTTCATCGTGACGGTGACGGTGTCCTTGTCGCGTTCGAGAAGGATATGTTCGTACTCGCCCATGATTTTGACGCTACGTCGCTCCGGTGCGCGCTGGAAGGCGAATGGCTCGGTTCAGGGGTCCGTGGCGCCCGGTCAGGGCCAGACGATCACCAGTGGGCGTTCGCAGTTCGTCTTCTGTGCGCCCTCACCCTCCGCGTGGCACCAGTCGAGGTCGCTGCCGCCGTCGAGCGTGTCGTAGCCGGACCCGCCCCAGAGTGTGTCCTCGCCGGCGTCGCCGTACAGCGCGTCCTCGTGGCCGCCGCCGTACAGTTCGTCGTCGCCGTACCCGCCGCGGATCACGTCGTGGCCCCAGGAGCCGTAGACGGTGTCGTCACCGCCCCGGCCCCACACGCCGTCGCCACCGCCGTTGGTGAAGATGACGTCGGCGGCGCCGTAACCGATCATGGCGAGCGGGTATGGCGGGGCGTCGCCGTCGATCGCGTTGGCCGCCGAGTTGCCCGAGAGCGTGTCGCCGTACGTACTGCCGGTGAGGTTCTCGACGTCGCCCTCGATGTGGTCGTTCTCGCCCGGCATGCCGTCGTTGGCGGTGTCGTCGAGCGAGGCGGTGACCCCGGCCGGATGCTTCCAGTAGCTCGCGGTGTCCGTGCCGGTACCGCCGCTCATGACGTCGGTGTCCACCCCGCCGACGAGCAGGTCGTTGCCGCCGCCACCGGACAGGGTGTCGTCGCCGGGGCCGCCTTCGAGCGTGTCGTTGCCGGCGCCGCCGGTGAGCGTGTCGTCGTGGTCGCTGCCGACGACGCCCTCGACGTTCTGCAGGGCGTCGTTCTCTCCGGCGCAGCCGCCGGTGCCGGTCCCGAGGTTCACGGTCACCGCGCAGGCGCGGTCGGTGTAGCTGACGGTGTCGGTGTCGGCGCCGCCGTTGATGTTCTCGCCGTACGGGCTGCTGAGGATGCGGTCGTTGCCGTTGCCGCCGTTGACGTTGCTGCCGCCGACGGTGACGCCGAGCAGGTTGACGGTGTCGTTGCCGTCGCCCGGCCCGATCAGCCAGTGCACCGAACCACCGCCGACGATGACCACGGTGTCACCCATGTCGCCGGGCTCGATCGTGACGTCGGGGGAGACCGGCGCCACCGTGCACTGCACGAACGTCAGGTCGCCCGCGTTCGGATGGACGCAGTTGCCGGTGATGTCGATGTCGTGGGTGTCGTCGAGCGTCACCGTCGTGCCGCTCTTCGTCACCGTCAGGGTGTTGACCGTGCCTGGTGCCCCGTCGAAGTCGAGGTTGCCGTCGATGCCGACTTCGACCTCGCCGCCCACCGCCGCATGCGCCGGTGCCGACCACAGGATGACCGTTGCCACGCCCAGCATTGCCGCGGCGCCGAACCGACCGAGTCGCCTCATCCCGCGTTGGTAACACGCCCGGAGATCGTCTCCGGCGATCTGTGCGAGATCCGACTCCGTTCAACTCGTCGCGACTTCGCTCCGGCGTATCTGTTAAGACTCTGTACTATATTGCCGGGTGATCGACGGACGTCGGGGTATCACGGAAGGTTGGTGGCATGGCAGAGCAGATCATTGTCGCCTTCGAGGGCGAGGGTTCCGGCGTCGACGACTTGTCCTGGGGCCAGCTGGACCTGTGGATGGCGATGCGGCGCCAGAACTCCTGGCTGCCCATGGGCGGCGCGACGCCGTTGCCGGCCGGCACCAGCCTCAACGACGTCGTGGAGAGCCTCCGGTACCTGATGAGCCGCTACCAGCCGATGCGGACCCGGCTGCGCTTCGACGCCGACGGCCGACCGTCGCAGGTGGTCTCCAGCTCGGGTGAGACCGCGCTGGACGTTGTCGACGCGGGCGACGACGACCCGGCAGAGGTCGCTGAGGCGATGCGGCAGCGGTACGAGGAGACCGACTACGACTTCGTGACCCAGTGGCCGCTGCGCATGGGCGTGGTGCTCCGGGCGGGGCTGCCGACGCACCTGGTCATCATCATGTGTCACCTGGTCGCCGACGGTTCGGGCGCTGCGCTGATGATCGCCGAGCTCGACGCCCGGGAAGCCGCGCCGGTCAAGGGGATGCAGCCGCTGGAGCAGGCCCGCTGGCAGCGCTCGCCGGCCGGTGTCCGGCAGAACGAGGCGGCGCTGCGCTACTGGGAACGGCTGCTGCGGACCATCCCGGTGCGCCGGTTCGCCGGCTCGGACGACCGGCGGCAGCCACGCCACTGGCGGGGCGAGTTCAGATCGCCGGCGCTGCACCTGGCGACACAGGCGATCGCCGACCGGGCCGGTATGGACGCCACGCCGGTACTGATGGCCGTCTACGGGGTGGCGCTGCACCGGATGACCGGCATCAACCCGGTGGTGTTCCGGCCCACGGTGAACAACCGGTTCCGTGCCGGGCTCGCCGACGTGGTGTGCACTGTTGCCGAAAGCGGTCTGTGCGCGCTGGACGTTGCGGGGGTGCCCTTCGCGGAGGCACTGGCGCGGACCCGGCGGGCGGCGATGACGGCGTACAAGCACGCCTACTTCCATCCGGTACAGCTGGACGACCTGATCGCGAGCGTGGCCCGGGACCGGGGCCCGGACTTCGACCTCGGCTGCTTCTACAACGACCGCCGCATCAACACGCGAGCGGGCTCGAGCGGCCCGGCACCGACGCCGGCACAGATCCGCGAGGCGCTCGCCGGCGGTCGTACCACGTTCCGCTGGACGATCCAGCAGGACGATCCCTTCGAGCGGCTGTTCGTCCACATCGACGACGTACCGGACACCATCCAGATCACCGTGTTCATGGACACCCATTTCGTCTCGCCCGGCGACGCGGAGGCGTTCCTGTACGGGATGGAAGAGATCGCTGTCGAGGCCGCGCTCGATCTGGTACCCCATCCGAGCTGAGACGGTCCCGCACCGCCCGGCCCACGGGCCGCAGACGGGTGATCCGGTCGCGGCCGGGGGCATCCCACACCCGGTGTGGTCCACAGCGCGGCCGCGACTGGGACGATCCGACGAGTGATGCGTGCTCGCCGCCTGATGCTGTCCGCCCTGGTCGCCCTGAGCGTGGCCGTACCGCTGGCCGCGGCCGCGCTCAGCCGTGCCACGGCGGCCGGCGCGAGCACATCGCTGCCGAGCGGCTTCAGCGAACAGGTCGTCTTCGCCGGGCTCGACCATCCGACGAAGGTCGTCTTCGCCCCGGACGGACGGGTCTTCGTGGCCGAGAAGAAGGGCGTTGTCAAGGTCTTCGACGGCGTCTCCGACCCCAGCCCGGACGTCTTCGCGGACCTGACGACCAACGTCTACAGCTACGAGGATCTGGGCCTGCTCGGCCTCGCGGTACCGCCGGACTTCCCGGCGAACCCGAACGTGTACGTGAGCTACTCGTACGACGCGCCGGTCGGCGGGGTCGCGCCGGTCTACAACGACCGCTGTGCGACGCCCAGCCAGGGATGCGTCGCCAGCGGCCGGGTGTCCCGGCTGAGCGGCGGCGTGGAGCACGTGCTGCTCAACGACTGGTGCGTGCAGTTCGAGTCGCACCACATGGGCGACGTCCAGATCGGGCCGGACGGCGCGCTCTACGTGACCGGCGGCGAGGGAGCGACGGCGTCGTACACCGACTGGGGACAGACGGGCAGCCCCGCCAACCCGTGCGGCGACCCGCCCGGCGGCACCGGTGGCGCGATGAGCCCGCCGAGCGCGGAGGGCGGCGCGCTGCGCGCCCAGGACCTGCGCACGCCGAACGACCCGACCGGCCTCAGCGGCACCCTGATCCGGGTCGACCCGCTCACCGGCGCCGCGAGGCCCGGCAACCCGCTCTACTCGACGGGTTCCGACGCGAACGCGCGCCGCATCGTGGCGATGGGGCTGCGCAACCCGTTCCGCTGGACGTTCCGCCCAGGCACGACCGAGGCCTGGATCGCCGACTCCGGTTGGCGCAACTGGGAGGAGATCAACCGGCTGCCCAACC
Source organism: Dactylosporangium sp. NPDC005572 (assembly GCF_040605515.1). Lineage (NCBI taxonomy): Bacteria > Bacillati > Actinomycetota > Actinomycetes > Micromonosporales > Micromonosporaceae > Dactylosporangium > Dactylosporangium sp. NPDC005572. The sequence goes on from NZ_JBEXCY010000028.1 coordinate 53,383, forward strand.
CGGTCGCGCCGGCACCGACGAACTTCGGCTGGCCGTGCTACGAGGGCAGCCGCCAGCAGCCCGGGTTCAACAACGCCGACCTGAGCCTGTGCGAGAGCCTGTACAGCGCCGGTACCGCCACGCCCCCGCAGGTGGAGTACGCGCACGTCGACAAGGTCGCCGGCAGCGCCGACCCGTGCCCGTCCGGCGGCTCCGCGCCGACGGGTCTGGCGTTCTACCCGGCCAGCGGCGGCAGCTTCCCCGCACAGTACGCGGGCGCCATGTTCTTCGCCGACTACGCCCGGCAATGCATCTACGCCAGCCTGCCCGGCGCCGGCATGGTGGCGTTCGCGCCCGGCGTCGCCACCCCGGTCGACCTCGCCGTCGGTCCCGGCGGCGACCTGTACTACGTCGACCTGCTCGGCGGCACCGTCCGCCGGATCCGGTACAGCAGCGGCAACCAGCCGCCGGTGGCCGCCGCCGCGGCGACCCCGACCGCCGGCCCGCCGCCGCTGGCCGTCAGCTTCAGCGCGGCCGGCACGAGAGACCCGGACGCGGGGGACATCCTCACCTACCAATGGGACTTCACCGGCGACGGCACCTTCGACGCGACCGGCGCGACGGCGAGCTACACCTACGGCGCGGCCGGCACGTACACCGCACGGCTGCGGGTCACCGACGCGGGTGGGCTCTCAGACACCGCGACGGTCCAGATCCGGGCCGGCACCGCCGCGCCGACCCCGGTCATCGACACGCCCGTCGCCGGCACGCGGTGGGCCACCGGGCAGACCCTGACCTTCACCGGTCACGCCACCGATCCGCAGGACGGGAACCTGCCGGCGAGCAGCCTGCGCTGGGATCTGCTGCTGCAGCACTGCTCCGCCGCCGACAACTGCCACACGCACGCGCTGCAGAGCTGGGCCGGTGCGGCGTCGGGCTCGTTCATCGGTGCCGACCACGAGTACCCGTCGTACCTGGAGCTCCGGCTCACCGCCACCGACAGCGGAGGCCTCAGCGGTACCACCACGCTGCGCCTCGACCCGAAGACGGTGGACCTGTCGTTCGCCACGAATCCGCCGGGCCTCCAGCTCACCGTCGGCCCGTCGAGCGGCGCCACCCCGTTCACCCGCACGGTGATCCAGGGCTCGACGGTCACCGTCTCCGCACCGGCCACGCAGTCGACGTACACCTTCGGCTCCTGGTCGCAGGGCGGGAGCGCGACGCAGGTGATCACCGCGCCGGCGACGCCCACCACGTACACCGCGTCCTACCCGACCACCACCACCACGTCGACCGGCGGCTACACCGTCGCGACGCAGGCGCGTCCGTTCGTCAGCGCCGGCACGATCCTGCCGCTCGCCGGCGATGACGCCGTGACCCGGATCGCGCTGCCGACGCCCGTGAAGCTGTACGGGCAGACGTACACCAGCGCGTGGGTGGACACCAACGGCGTCGTCAGCTTCACCGACCCGGGCAGATCCAACGCCGCCAACACCGCGCTGTCACCGGCGCCGAGCGCCGCCGTGTATCCGTTCTGGGACGATCTGGTGGTCGACGCGCAGGCGTCGGTGAGGACGGCTGTGGTCGACGGCCGGGTCGTCATCGAGTGGCGCAACGTCCACATCTACGGCAACACGTCGCGGCGGCTCACGTTCGAGGTGATCCTCTCCGGCGACGGCGGCGTGGTGACGAACTACGCCGAGCTCGACAACGACGCCGAGCGGGGTGCCGGTGCGACCGTCGGCATCGGGGGAGCGCAACAGTCGTACAACGCGCCCGCGATGCGCTCGGGGCAGGCGGTCGTCTACACCCCGTCGTCGTCGCCCCCACCGCCACCGCCGCCACCACCGGCTTCCGGTGGGTACACGGTGTCGACGGCCGCGGCGCCCTTCGTCACCGCCGGCAATGTCGTGCCCCTGTCCGGTGACGACAACATCCAGCAGGTCACCCTGCCCGCGCCGGTGCAGCTGTACGGGCAGACGTACACCACCGCGTGGATCGACACCAACGGCATGCTCAGCTTCGTCAACCCGGGCATCGCGTACGTCGAGCACAGCGCGCTGCCGACAACGGCGCAACCCAACGCCGCGGTGTACCCGTGCTGGCAGGACCTGGTGGTCGACGCGCAGGCGTCCGTGCGGATGGGTCAGGCCGCCGGCGGGGTGGTCGTCGAGTGGCGCAACGTTCGCCCGTACGGCAACAACAGCCGGCGGCTGTCGTTCTCCGTGGTGTTCGCCCCCGACGGGCGGATCACGCTGTACTACGACTCGCTCGACAACGACGTCGAACGCGGCAGCAACGCCACGGTCGGCGTGGAGAACGCGTCCGGCACGGCGGCGACCCAGTTCTCGTACAACCAGCCGCGCCTCGCCACCGGCACGGCGGTGGTCTTCACCCCGGCCAGCTCCGCGCCCAGCGGGTGACCGTATCGCCGGGCTCACCGCCGGTCATTCCTTCAGTGCCGGGATCGTGATTGATGCTGTGGCGGGGGTTGTCGTCCAGCCGCCGCAACGGCTCGTCGCCCATGCCCACCTGCACGATTCGATGCGAGAGGCTCCTGGGCTCCTGGGGCATCCATCGACCCGGCTTGCCCCAGGCTGGGACACTGGGCCGCGAGCGGGACGGGGGCGGCATGGCGACGATGACCGGACAATGGCGGGCCACGGACTGGATCACCGCCGGCGTGCGGCTGGTGGTGCTCCTCGTCCTCCTCGCGGGGGGTGGCAGCGTCGTTCTCGCCGCCTTCCCGGACGTGCGATCCGAGCAGGATCTCGTCGCCGACCTCGACGCCGGTCGCGTGACCTATCTGGAGTACCAGCGCGATTTCGACGAGGTCCGCTGGTCCGTCGACGGGTGGCGCTGGCACCAGACGACGCTCGCACCGCACCCGCCCACGACCAACATGTCGGCGGCCGACCCCAACCTCCAGTGGCTGCAGCAGCGGATCGAGGCGTCCGGAGCCGACGTCACGCTGAACGTCCGCGAAGCCCGGCAGCGGGAGTGGTGGCCTGGCCGCGTGACGTGGTCGCCGCTGCAGGCGCTCACCGTCGTGGCTTGGATCGGCACGTTCGCGCTCATGCTCGCCACGTCCCGCCACCGGTACGGCAACCGCTGGGCCTGGTTCTGGCTGTTCACCGTCGGCCAGCTCGGCGCGCCGCTGTACCTGCTGCTGGAGACCCGCCCGCTGTGGCGCGACCGCGCCTGGTCCGACCGCACTCCGGCGAACCCGGTCAGCGGCGGCGTCGGCTGCCTGTGGTCGATTCTCCTGCCGATCGCCGCCTCCCTCGTGCTGTTCGCGGTCGTCGCGGCTGTGTGACCCGGCACGGACCGCCGGACGGGGTCACCCGGGCGGGAGGCGAGCCGCGCGGACCAGGAGCAGGGGATGCGTCAGTCCATGGTCAGTCCGCCGTTGACCGGCGCGGTCGTGCCCGTGATGAATCCGCTGTCGTCGCCGGCGTAGAAGGTGACGGCCCTGGCCACGTCGTCGGGGGAGGCGATGCGGCCCAGCGCCGTCTGGGCCGCCATGCGCTGCTGCTGTTCCTGATCGAGGGCGGCGTGGAGGAGACCACTCACCGGCCCCGGGGCCACCACGTTGACGGTGATCCCGCGAGGCCCCAGCTCCTGCGCCACAAAGCGGGCAAACGAGCTCAAGGCCGCCTTCGCGGTTCCGAGCGCGATCATTCCCGCATTCGGCCGCCGGCTCAACACGGCGCCGAGGTAGACGATCCGTCCGTAGCCGCGCGAGATCATGCCGGGGACAACGGCCTTCGTCACCAGGAAGGCCGCTCGCACTTCCTGCTCCACCTTGCCGGCCAGTTCGTCGACCGAGATCTCCTCGAACGACTTGACGGCGTACGGGATCAAGGCGTTGTGGATCAGGACCTCCACCTCGCCCATGGCGGCCCGGACCTGCTCGACCATGCCGAGCACGGCGTCCCCGTCGCGCACGTCGGCCTGCACGGCCATCGCCCGGCCGCCGGCGGAGCGGATCGACGCGACCACGTCGTCCGCCTTGTCGCGGCTGCTGTGGTAGTTGACCACGACCTGCATCCCCTGCGATGCCAGCGACCGGGCCACGGCTGCGCCGATTCCCCTGCTCGCACCCGTGATGAGGGCGACCCTGCCGCCCTGCTGAACGTTCGTCATGCCGGCCTCCCGGGGGAGTTTGGACCTGCGCGGCGCAGCGGGGACGGTCGCGCTGCGGCAGAGCGCGAGCGGCAGTTCTGCGATGAGCAGCCACGCCAGGACGCCGCGCGTGATGACGCTGAGTAGCTGACTGCGGTGCCCGGCAATCGTCCGAGTAAACCTGGTTCACTGCGGCGCCGGGTCTGGAACGAAGATGCCATGGTCGGCACCGGGAAATACGACGACCTGGTGATCGGTGTGCCCGGACCTGGCGATTCGGCGCTAGCGGTCGGTGGCAGGTGCAGGTCACCGACGAGGTGATCGCCGTTGTGGCGGAAGGACATTTCTCGACGTGTAGGCGCGAACAACACCCGCGAACCATATACGGCGCGGCTATTGACATCCGTCTGTTCGGACCAGTTGAATCGATCGCACAGGATGCGATCGAGCCCAGCCGGTAGTGGAGCCTCTCTCGAGCCCGGCAACCAGGTCGCCAGGGTGCTCAGCACCCGAGGCGGGGCAGATCCCGAACCTCCTCGGAGTCTCACCTGTGTTCTCCGCACTGCGCCTCAGTGGCGTCCTCGTCATGGCGGCCATGGCCGTCATCAGCTTCGGCATCGGGCCCGCCGATGCCGCCACCTACACCCTGCCGCCGGTCAACGCGAAGTTCGACTACCAGATCGGCAGCCCGTACACGCCTCCGTCCGGGGTTCAGGTCGTCAGCCGCGACCGGACGGCGACTCCCGCTGCGGGGCTGTACAACATCTGCTACGTCAATGCGTTCCAGACTCAGCCGGACGAGATCTCGTGGTGGCAGGCGAACCACGACGACCTGCTGTTGAAGGACGCCAGTGGCGAGTATGTCGTCGACGGCGACTGGGGCGAGAATCTGCTCGACGTCTCCACCGCGGCCAAACGCAACGCCGTCGCGGCGATCGTCAACGGCTGGATCGACGGCTGTGCCGCCAGGGGCTTCAAGGCCGTGGAGCCGGACAACATCGACTCCTACGAGCGTTCGGACGGCCTGCTGACCAAGGCCAACGCGATCGCCTACCTGAAGCTGCTGGCTCCGCACGCCCACGACAAAGGCCTGGCGATCGCCCAGAAGAACACCACGGACCTGGGTACCGCGGGCAAGAACGCCGGCCTGGACTTCGCCGTCGCGGAGGAGTGCGGCCGCTACAACGAATGCGGCGACTACACGGCGGTGTACGGCAACAACGTGATCGACATCGAATACACCAGAAACGCCTTCACCAAGGCGTGCAACAGCAAGGGCTCGTCGATCTCGATCGTGCTGCGCGACGTCCTGGTCACGGCGCCGGGCAGCGGCACGTACAAGTACGACGCCTGCTGATTCGCAGGGGCGGCGCCGGCCAGCGCCGGCGCCGCCCACACGCAGTCACAAGGTCACGTCTCAGCAGGTTACGTGGAACAAACCCACCGCAGTGCCCTTCGTCCTGTTCCAGACGCCGATCACTTTGGGTGTTGGCAGCAGCACGATCCGGACGTTCCTTCGTTTCAGGTAGTGCGCCGCCTCGGGCGAGAGTTCCACGTTTCCGTTCTGGCCGCTGCCTACGATCAAGCGGTCGGCGCCGGTTGCCTGCTTGTACACGTATCTGGCCTCTTGCCGGGAGATCGTGTGCGAGGTGCCGTAGACGGCGCTGGAGAGCTTCTTCTTCCGCTTCTTCACGTGCCCGTCGGGCCGGATGATGACGTCGTGTTCAAAGACGGTTCCATTGACCGTGATCGAACCAAACGACGTCCCGTCGATGTGAGGTCTCATCGTTCACCTCCGGGGGCCGCGCGGCTCGCCTGCAGGTCCTAGCGTACGTCGGCCCCGTACGCCGTCGACGGACGCATAGTCCCGCCGGCCTCTGCGGCCCCGCGAACGGTCCGGCCCGCGCGGGCCTGCACACGAACACGCCCGCCCGGAGCGGGTGCGGCACCAGGTTGACGACGCTGGCGTCAGGGGTGCTCGGTCTGCTGGCGACCTGCCTGACCGCCCTGCTGACGTGCTGCACGGATTTGCGGGAGCAACCGATTGATCCGCTTGTTCATGTCGTTATCTTCGGAAAGCGCGGACCGTAACGCGTTGAACGCGCTCTTCTCACCTCGGCTGTCCAGGTTGTCGAGGAAGATCGCGAACCTCTTCGCCACCTGCTCAGCGGTCTCGTTTGCAGCCTTGCCCGCCTGTTGCTTCGCCGAGTCGAAGCCGGCGGCGTACGCAATCACGGTCGCGACAACACCGACGACGACCAGTATCCCGATCACGCCACTTGTGTCCATGCCCGAACGCTATTGGGTACGGGCCCGGAGCGGCACCGGCAGACGCCGATTGCTGGTGGCCCGATCGGACGTTGCCGTTGCTCGCCGGCGACGTTATGCGGCCTTCCCTCGCTGCGTCGCCGGTCGGCGACCGCAGCAGCACGGGCCGCGGCCACGGCGGGGTCGGCCTGGAGCGCCGCATGGGCGGCCTAGGCTGTGCCGATGACATCCGAGCCGACCCGGTTGGCGCAGAAGGTGGCCGACGCCGTCGCTGAGCTCGCCGCCTGTCTCGCCACCGACGTCCGGATCGACCCTGGGCGTGTCATCGCCCCGTTGATGGCGTCGATGGGGCGCCTGCACAACATCGCCGGTGATCTCGGCCGCACAGCGGTGTCCGTGGATGAGGAGGCCGCGGCGGCGGCGCAGCGGGCGGGCGAGCACTTCCTGCGGGCGCGGGGGGAGCTCGGTCGGGCGATGGCCCGGCTGCCGCTGGAATCGCCGCGGGGCACCCTCTACGGGCGGCCACGGCAACCTGACGGCGTCGACTGAAGCGCTTGCCGCCTGGTTCGCGATCCGGTGGGGGCCCAGCCCGTGGTCGCTGCTCAGACCCGAAGCGGCGCGCGGGAAAGCGCGGCGACGCCCTCCTCGAAGCTGACCGTCGCGGTGAAGCCGAGCTCCCGGCGGGCCCGTTCGGGTGAGGCGACCACGTGCCGCACGTCGCCGGCACGGAACTCGCCGGTCACCACCGGCGGCGGACCGCCACAGGCCGTCGCGAGCGTCGCGGCCAGCTCACCCACCGTGTGTGGCCGGCCGGAGGCGACGTTGTACGCCCGGAACCCGACGGGTGGCCCGCCGGTGGCGTCGAGAGCGGCCGCGTTCGCCATCGCCACGTCGTGGACGTGGATGAAGTCGCGCCGCTGTCCGCCGTCCTCGAAGACTCGCGGCGCCACGCCGTGCTCCAGCGCGGAGCGGAAGATCGCCGCCACTCCGCTGTACGGGGTGTCGCGGGGCATCCGTGGCCCGTACACGTTGTGGTAGCGCAGCGCTACCGCGTTCGCCCCGACCGTAGCTGCCCAGGCCGCGGTCAGGTGCTCCTGGGCCACCTTGGTCGCCGCGTAGACGCTGCGCGGCTCCAGTGGTGCGTCCTCGTCGACGAGTCCCGGGAGCAGCGGCGCGGCGCAGCGCGGGCAGGTCGGCTCGAACCGGCCGGCGGCCAGGTCGTCCACCGCACGCGGGGCCGGCCGGACCGCGCCGTGCGCCGGGCAGGCGTAGGTCCCCTCGCCGTAGACCACCATCGAGCTGGCCAGCACCAGCCGCCGCAGGCCGGCACGGGCCATCCCGGCAAGCAGCACCGCGGTACCCAGGTCGTTGCAGCCGACGTATTCCGGCACGTCGGCCATGTCCGTGCCCATGCCGACCATCGCGGCCTGGTGCACCACCACGTCGACCCCGCGCAGGGCGGCGGCCACCGCCCCGGGGTCGCGGACGTCGCCACGTACCAGTGGTACATCCACATCGGACGCTGCGTCGTGGGGGCCGCGATGCGCTGCCGGGTGCAGCACGTCGAACGCCACCACGTCGTGCCCGGCCGCCGTCAGCAGCGCCACCACGGGTGCACCGATGAACCCGGCACCGCCGGTGACCAGTACCCGCATCCGCCGATCCTTCCCCCGTGGGGCGGTTGCGCGAGCAGCCGCCCACCGCGACTCTATCCGCCGAAGTATCCGTAGCGTCCTCGGTTCGCCGAACCGAGGACCGGCCTGCCGCGGCGTCGGATACCGTCCGATGGTGACGGACATTGTGTTGCCATGTCTCAACGAGGCGCCCGCGCTGCCGTGGCTGCTGTCACGCGTGCCCGCCGGATACCGGCCGATCGTCGCCGACAACGGCTCCACCGACGGCTCACCCGAGGTCGCCACCGCCCACGGCGCCACCGTCGTGCACGTGCCGCAGCGCGGCTTCGGCGCGGCCGCGCACGCCGGCCTGCTGGCCGCCACCGCCGACATCGTGTGCTTCTGCGACGCCGACGGTTCGTTCGACCCGCAACAACTGCCCCGGGTGACCGACCCGATCCGCGCCGGCGCCGCCGACCTGGTGCTCGGCCGGCGCCGCCCGACGACCCGCCGGGCCTGGCCGCTGCACGCCCGGCTCGCCAACGCCCTGCTCGCCCTGCGGCTGCGCCGCGGGATCGGCGTCCCGCTGCACGATCTCGGCCCGATGCGCGCCGCCCGCCGCGCTGACCTGCTCGGCCTGAGCCTGCGCGACCGGCGTTCCGGCTACCCCCTCGAAATGGTGATCGCGGCGGCTCGGGCCGGGTGGCGCATCGTCGAGACCGACGTCGACTACGCCCCCCGCGCGGCCGGAACCCGATCCAAGGTCACCGGTACCGTGCGGGGCACCGCCCAGGCCATCCGCGACATGGCCAAGGTCCTGTCCGCGTGAACATCCAACTCCTGCTGTTCGCCAAGGCACCGGTGCCCGGGCGGGTCAAGACCCGGCTCTGCCCACCCGCCACGGACCGGCAGGCGGCCGCGATCGCTGCGGCCGCACTGGCCGACACCATCGACGTCCTCGACGCCAGCCCCGCGATCCGCCACACCATCGTGCTCAGCGGGCAGTACCCGGCGCCGGCCGGCTGGCATACCGTGGCCCAGCGCGGCACCGGCCTCGCGCAGCGGCTGGTCCACGCCTACGCCGACACCGCCCTGCCCGACACCGCAGCACTGCTGCTCGGCATGGACACCCCACAGCTGACCCCCGCGTTGCTGGCAACCGCAGTGCAGGCACTCCACGACGGCGCCGACGCCGTGCTCGGACCCGCCTACGACGGTGGCTGGTGGACCCTGGGACTGCACGACCCGGCGCACGCCGCCGTGCTGCGCGGCGTGCCGATGTCCACGGCCGACACCGGCCGGCACACGCTCGCCGCGCTGGCCGGGCGGGGCCTCACCGTCACCATGCTGCCCGCGCTGCGCGACGTGGACACGGCCGGCGACGCCCGTACCGTCGCCACGCAGTGCCCCGACGGCCGCTTCGCCGCGGCCGTACGCGCCAACCTGCCGACGCACGACCTGGCTACGCCACCGCCAGGACGCGGCCCGCGGTGACGGTCCCCCAGCCGCCCGCCCCACCCGGCACGGCCCCCGACAACGGGCGGGCAACCCCACACGGCCGATGGCGCCGGCCGATCGGACGCGGACTCGCCGCCGCCGGCGCCGTCGCGACCGGGGCGGCCCTCGCCGTGCTCGTCGCCCAGCCCGATGCGGTCGCGCCGCGCCTCACCGGCCCGGCCCGGGCGGTCGTGTTCGTCGGCACCGCCTGGCTGGTCTTCGCCGTCGGGGGATGGCAGGTACGCCGGCTCCCGGTCCGCACGGCGACGGTGCTCATCGTGCTCGGCGGCACCGTGCTGCCGTTGGCGGCCGGAAGCGCGCCGCCCCGCAGCAGCGACGACATGTACCGCTACATCTGGGACGGCCGGGTGCAGAGCACTGGCATCGACCCGTACAGGTACGTCCCGGCCGCGCCCGAGCTGGTCGACCAGCGCGACGACTTCCTGTGGCCCGTGCGTGCGAGCTGGTGCGTACCGGCGGACGCCGTCGACCCCGACCACGGCCGTCCGCTCGCCCCGGGCTGCACGCTGATCAACCGGCCGACCGTGCACACGGTCTACCCGCCGGCCGCGCAGGCGATCTTCGCGGCGGTGTACCTCGGCTGGCCGAGCGGCCGGGAGGCGCCACTGCAGCGGACGATGGCGGGGTTCGCGCTGGCCACCACGATCCTGCTGCTGATCGGGCTGCGGGTCATGCGGGCGGATCCCCGGCTGGCGGTGTTGTGGGCGTGGTGCCCCACGGTCGCGCTGGAAGCAGGCAACAACGCCCACGTCGACGTCGCCGCGGCGTTCCTCACCGGCCTGGCGCTGCTCGTCCTCGCCCGGGCGGGCACCCGCCGCGCCGGCATCCTCGGCGGCGTCCTGCTCGGGCTCGCCGTCGCCACCAAGCTCACCCCGCTGCTGGTCACCCCCGCCGTGCTGCGCCGACGCCCGGTCCTCGTCGCCACGGCCGTTGCCGGCACGGTCGCCCTGGTCTACCTGCCCCACGTCCTCGCCGTCGGCACCCAGGTGGTCGGCTACATCCCGGGGTACCTCAACGAAGAGGGCTACGCCAGCGGGGGCCGGTTCGCCCTGCTCACGCTGTTCATGCCGACGGCCTGGGCCGCGCCGGTCGCGGTCGCCGTCCTTGCCGCGGTGGCGCTGCGCGCGGGACGCACCGCCGAACCGGACCAGCCGTGGCTGGCCGCCACCACCGTGACCGGCACGGCGCTCATCATCGCCGCGCCCACCTACCCGTGGTACGCGCTGCTGCTCATACTGCTTGTCGCCCTCGGCGGCCGGACCGAGTGGCTGGCCGTCGCGGCAGCCGCCTACCTCGCCCAGTACGGTCCCAACCTGCACCTCACCACGGAATCCGCACAGCGAATCGGCTATGCCGCCGCCGTGGTCACCGTCGTCACCGTCGCCGTGCTGCGTCGACGCCGGACGCCGTCCGGGCCGCACCCACTCAGCGTCGATCCGTGAGCGGCGGCCCCTCAGGGCCTCCCTCCTGCCGCGACTACCCGCCACCGATGCGCCTCGCCCGGCGTAGTGCGAGGGCGAAGGCGACGGCTGCGCCGCCGTACAGGACGGCGGTGATCGCCAGCCAGCGGCCGAGGTAGCCGTCCGGCGACAGTGCGGTGGCGCCTTCGAAGCCGGGTACGAGTCCGAGGATGAGCGGAAACCATGCGATCAGCAGCAGGCCGGACAGTACCGTCGGTACGCGCAGGTAATTGATCCACGGCAGTGTGCCGAGGTTGCCGGCGCGGCGGCGGAGCACCGAGCGGGCCGACCGGTCGGCGATGGCGTACAGCGGGAACAGGATGAGGTCGTGAGCGACGGCCGCGCCGACGAGCCACACGGCGACGCCGATCGGCTGCTGCGCGAAGAGCCGCAGGGCCGCGTAGCCGGCGACGGCGAAGGCGCAGATCAGGGCGAGCAGGTGCAGCGGGTTGGCGCCGTACCATCGGATGAAGCGGGTCATGCTCACGCTCGGAAGGTGAGGCCGCCGACCCATTTGGTGTTGTTCACACCGGGGTTGGCGGGGACGATGACGCGGGCGGGGTAGCCGTGGTCGAGCGAAAGGTCGGCGCCGTTGACCCGCAGGGCGAGCAGGGACCGCGGGTCGCGGATCTGGTTGTCCCGCAGGACTGCCGACCGGAAGGACCCGGTGCGCTGCACGGATTCCACCAGGACGTTCGCCGCGCCGGGCAGTCCGGCGAGGTCCGCGAGGTGGGCCAGCCGTATGCCGCTCCAGTGCTGGTTCTCGGTGGACCATCCCTCGACGCACGCGATCGGCAGCCGGGACTCGTGCTGCGGCAGTTGGAGCAGGTGCGCCCGGGTGAGGGTGAGCTCGAGACCGTCACCGCGCAGGACCAACCGCCAGGCGTCGCCGACGTCGGCCGCGGTGATGCCGACGGAGGCGGCGGTCTTGTTGATCTGGAAGCCCCCAGGTCCGTCACCCGGGTTGCGGTTCCGCGGGGCCAGCAGTGCCGTGTATCGGGCCCATCCGCCGATGCTCTGTCCGGCGGTCACCACGAAGAGCAGCAGGGAGCCGGCGCCGACCAGTCCCAGCGCACCGCGCCGGGAGATGGTCGGTGGTGCGGGTGCGGGTGTCACCAGGCCGTCGCGGTCGGCGGGTTCAGGTCGGGTGTGGGCCAGGTCGGTGCGCAGTTCGTCGCGGATCCTGCGCGAGCGCAGTGACCGTGTCATCCGGCCGAGTTTCAGGGCGACGTGGGCGGCGAACGCGGCGATGAAGACCCAGGCGCCGTAGAAGTGCAGGGTGTAGAAGGAGCCGGGGAAGACGTAGAACAGCTGGATGTTCAGCATGCCGGTGACGAACTCGAAGATCGCGCCGCCGACGAGCAGCAGCAGTGACAGCCGTTCCAGCGCCTGCGCGGGGCTGCGGACGGGAGGCCAGTCGAACAGTTTGGGGATGACCGACCACAGCTTGGCCAGCAGGACGGGGATGAGGACGACGCCGAGCGTGACGTGGACGCCCTGGGTGAGCCGGTACAGCCAGGCCGGGTGCGTCGGCCAGTCGAACAAATAGAAGCCCAGCAGCCCTTTGTCAGGGGTGGTGTCGTTGCCCAGGTCGGGGTTGTACGCGGCGTACGAAGCCAGACCGGTCACGAACATCACGCTGACTCCGACGAGCAGCACCAGGCCGAACACCGACGTCAACCACGGACCTCGGATCGGGCTGCGCCAGAACCCACGACGCAGCGGCCCCGGCGGCCCAGGCGGCCCGGACGGCGACCTGCCCCGCCTTGTTTTGCCGGAAGTCCTCTTCTCCTCTGCCATTCCACCCTTGCCCCGAATGTGGTGCCCCGGTCGCGGATCGAGGTCGCCGAAGCCCGTCGACAGATGGCGAGCCTGCTGGATGGTCCAGGCCGCGGTCGGATGCGCATTGACGTCGAGAATGTATACGGCGGGTGACGACCCGACGGCCGAGCCCGATCAGTTCACCCTGAGGACGACCACGTGCGTCAGCACCGCCTTCGGCCACGCCGCCACCGGCAGCACGACAATCGCTCGGTCCGGGTGAGTCTGCCGGGACGCTGTGGATATTGGTTGGTACTGAGGGCGGCTCGGGACGTCGGCGCGCACTGCCGAGGCGGCGTTCCGGGGCCGGCCAGGTCCGGCCGAGGAGGGGACGTGAAGGCAACCCAGACCCTGTACGAGCACGGGCAGAGCCTCTGGCTGGACAACATCACCCGGGGCCTGCTCGACTCCGGCCAGATACAGCACTACATCGACGAGTACTCCATTACCGGTCTCACCTCGAATCCCTCGATCTTCGACAAGGCCATCGAGTCCGGCGACTACGACGACGCGATCCGGCAGAAGTCCGGGACCGGGCTGTCCGACGAGGAGCTGTTCTTCGAGCTGGCGATCGAGGACGTGCGGCGCGCGGCCGACGAGTTCCTGCCGGTACACGAACGCACTGACGGCGTCGACGGCTGGGTCTCGCTGGAAGTGTCGCCACTGCTCGCCTACGACACGGCGGCGACCATCGAGGCGGCCAAGACGCTGTACGCACGGGCCGCTCGGCCCAACCTGCTGATCAAGATCCCCGGTACCGCTGAGGGCCTACCGGCGATCACCGAGTGCATCGCATCCGGCGTGCCGATCAACGTCACCCTGCTGTTCTCCGCCGAGCAGTACAGGGCCGCCGCGGACGCGTACCTGACCGGCGTCGAACGCCGCATCGAGCGCCAACTCGACCCCGCGGTGGAGTCGGTCGCCTCGGTCTTCATGTCCCGCTGGGACGCGGCGGTCGCGACGAGCGTGCCGCAGGAGCTGAGGGACCAGCTCGGTCTCGCCGTCGGACTCACCACCTACCGGGCGTACCGGCAACTCATGGACTCCGACCGGGTCCAGCGCGTGCAGAACTCCGGCGGGCGGATGCAACGGCTGCTGTGGGCCAGCACCAGTACCAAGGACCCGGCCGCTTCCGACACGCTCTACGTCCACGGGCTCGCCGCGCCGTTCACGATCGACACCATGCCCGACGCGACCCTGGAGGCCTTCTACGACCACGGCGAGGTCGGGGAGCCGATGCCAGCCGATGGTGGCGACGGCGACGCGATCCTGGCCCGCTTCCGCGACGCCGGCGTCGACGTGGCCGCCGTCGCCGCGAAACTGCAGTCCGACGGAGCGAAGTCGTTCGTCGCAGCCTGGAACGAGCTGATGGAAAGGATCTCCACCCAACGCGCCGCGGTCGCCTGACGTGGAGAGCCTGCGGCTCGACTGAGCAAGGGCGTTCCCGGTGGCCGCCGGGGGCGTCGCTCGAAGGGGGAACGAGAATGACAACGCAGCGACCGATGCAGATCGGGATGGTCGGACTGGGGAGGATGGGCGCGAACCTGGTCCGTCGCCTGATGCGGGACGGCCATACGTGTGTCGGGTACGCCCGCACTGAGCGCACCGTGCAGGAGCTCGCCGGTGAGGGTATGGCCGGCGCCACGTCGCTGGCGGATCTCGTGGCGAGACTCGACCGGCCGCGCGCTGTCTGGTTGATGGTGCCGGCCGCGGCCGTGCAGTCCACGCTCGACCAGCTCGTTGCACTGCTCGACGAGGATGACGTGGTGATCGACGGCGGGAACTCGTACTACCGCGATGACATCGCCCGCGCGAAGCAGCTCGCCGCGCGCCAGATCCACTACGTGGACTGCGGCACGTCCGGCGGGGTGTGGGGCCTGGAGCGTGGCTACTGCCTGATGATCGGCGGTGAGGAGCAGGCGGTTGCCCGGCTCGACCCGATCTTCAGGAGCATCGCACCCGGTCGCGGCAGTGCGGCGGCCACGCCGAGCCGGACCCGTGACGGGAGCGCCCCGGAAGGGTACCTCCACTGCGGTCCCAACGGTGCCGGCCACTTCGTGAAGATGGTCCACAACGGGGTGGAGTACGGGATGATGGCCGCCATCGGCGAGGGGCTGTCAATCATCAGGCACGCCAACGTCGGCAAGACCGCGCGTCTCGTCGACGCCGAGACCGCGCCGCTGCGGGACCCGGAGGCCTACCGGTACGACATCGATGTCGCCGAGGTCGCGGAGGTGTGGCGGCGCGGCTCGGTCGTCGGGTCGTGGCTGGTGGACCTCACCGCCGACGCGCTGGCCCGTTCACCCCAGCTGGACGACTTCACCGGGCGGGTGTCGGACTCGGGTGAGGGTCGTTGGACCGTCCAGGCCGCGATCGACGAGAGCGTGCCGGCTCCGGTGATCACCACGGCGCTCATCGAGCGGTTCGAGTCACGTGGGCTCGGCGAGTTCACCGACAAGGTGCTCTCCGCGATGCGCAGCGAGTTCGGCGGCCACGCGGAGCGGCGGGACTGATACGAGCGGGCACGGCGCTACCCTGCCTGCCGCTCGGCGCCGTGCCGGCCCTGCTGGCGAAGGATCGACAGCGCGGCCGTCGGGAAGATCAGCGTGGACAGCACGCCCGCGCAGATCAGCGCGGCCGCGTTCACCGGCGACAACAGGTCGAGCACGACCCCGATTGCCGCCGCGGTCACGATCAGCGGGAGCGAGGTGGCCTGCAGCAGGGCCACCGCCGCCGTGGCCCGCGTCCCGATGGCCCCGCGATAGAGCACGGCCGGCACTCCTCGGACGATCAGCAGCGCGAGCAGGAACACGGGCACCCGCAGCAGCGCCGAGGGGCTGGCGAACAGTCCACGCAAGTCCAGTTGCAGCCCGCTGGTGACGAAGAAGACCGGGACCAGGAACCCGTATCCGATCGCGTCGAGCTTCGCCCGGAACCTCGGGTGCGTGGTGGTGTCGCGGTCGACGACGCCGACGATGACGCCGGCCACGAACGACCCGAGAATGGTCTCCAGGCCGAACCGCTGGGCCAGCACCACGAACCCGATGAGCAGCGCCACCGCCGCCCGCACACGCAGTTCGGCGGTGGTGTCCTGCAAGCGGAGGAACACCCCGCCGAGCCGCACCGACCGGCCGGCCGCCCACCCCGTGACACCGACCATGGCGACCAGCGCCGCGAACACGACGACGGTGACGATCCGCTCGCCGATGCTGCCGCCCGACGTTGAGAACAGCAGGGACAGCAGCAGCACGCCACCGAACTCGGCCACCGACGAGGCGGCGATCACCGTCAGCCCGGTGCTGCTCTGCGTCTCTCCGGCATCGACGAGCACCGGAACGACCAGGCCCAGCGAGGTCGCTGACAGCGTCACCGTGAGCAGCAGCGGGCTGCGCACCCAGCCCAGGGAGGCGAGCGCCAGTCCGGCGACGCCGCCGAGGACCAACGTCAACCCGTAGCCCGCGAGCGTGACGTGGAGCAGGTGGCCGCGCATGCGGCGCACGTCGATCTCGAGGCCCGCCAGGAACAGCAGGAACGCCAGCCCGAGCAGGGCGAGGATCTGTACCGGGGTGTCGACCCGGATCAGCCTCAGTCCGGAGGGGCCCAGCGCGATACCCGCCGCGATCGCCACGACGACCGACGGGATGCGCAACCGGGGGAAGAAGCCCAGGACGGTCGGCGCACACAGGGCGATCAGCGCGACGAAGAACAGGTTCACGAACGAAACCTCGGGCACGCCCGGCCCCTCTCGGGCTCAGCACCTTCCCGGGGGTTCGCTACAGGAAACGGTGCGCCGTCCCGCCTCTGGCGGGTGCGATCCGGACGCCGACCCGCGGGTTGGCGGCCTCGACCACTCTGCCGTTGCCGAGGTAGATCGCGACGTGTCCCGGCTTGTGGATGACGTCACCCGGCATCCACTTCCCCGACGGCACCCGCCAGCCGCGGGCCGCGATCTGCCCACTCTGGTGCGGCAGCTTGACACCGACCTGAGCATAGGCGGCCATCACCAGGCCGCTGCAGTCGTAGGCGGCCGGTCCCGCGGCGGCCCACCGGTAGGGCTTGCCGACCTGTGCCAAGGCGAACTGGATGACGGTCGCGGCCCGCCCGGAGGCGGGGACGGTGACGACAGCGGTCGTCGGCACGGTGTTCGGCACGTCGGGCGCTGAGGCCGCGGCAGCCGAAAGGGGCAGGACGGCGATGGACGGGGCGACTGCGACCATGCAGAGACGGGCAAAGGCAGTGGGCATCGAAACTCCTGGGTTCAGTCGGTTCAGCCGCGCATCCTGCGGTCGACGTGCTGCCGTACTCGCACTCGGGTGAGCGCTTTCCGGGGACCCGGAATGGCGAACTGTTGTGGACGGACACCGGAATGAAGACCAACTGGACGCTATGACGGGTAGCAAGGTCGGTGACAGCTCACTGCGGGATCTCATGCGCGTGGCCACCCGCTGTACCACAGTGTGGCCCGGCAGATGGAGCTATTCGGGCTCGTAGGTCGCGACGGCCCGCACCGGGAACGTGGCCATCGCACGAACCGGCGCGGGCAGTACCGTCAGCCGGGCGCCCTCATCCGGCACCGCCTCGAGGTTGGTGAGATGCTCGACGACGGGGATGTCCGCGCCGAGCAGGTCACGGCGCGCCGATTGGTGCGGGTCGGCCGGGTCGTCGAAGCGCGCGTCGATGCCGACCAATGCCACGTTGGCGTCGATCAACGTGCTGGCCCCGGCCGCTGTGAGGTACGGGCTGCCGGGACCGACGTATCGATCGGTCCGCCAGTGTCGCGCCCAGCCGGTGTGGATCAGCACCGCCTTGCCCCACAACCGGTCCGGATCGTCGAGCACCGCAGGCGTCACGGCGGTCATCTGGCGCGAGCGAATCATCACGATGGGCACGTTGACGAGCCGCTCCAACGGCAGCTGCGCGAGGTCGGCACGGCCGGCGTGGACGTGGTACGGCGCTTCCAGGTACGTGCCCGCACGGCCAGCCGATGTCGGACGTGCATAGGTCAGCGCGCCCGGGGCTATGTCGTGCGACAGATCTACGATCATGCGCGGAGCGTATGCCGGGCGCCGGGTACGGCGTGCCGGATCAGCGCAATGCGGAGGTCAGCGCTACGTGTGGCCGGGCACGGGCAACCGGACCGACCGGCGCCGGGACCAGACCTGGATCAGCACGATCGCTCCCGCTGCGGCGGCCGGGATAAGGCCGCAGACGGCCATCCCGAACCGCGCGCCGAAGGCATTGGTGACCGCCCCGATGATCGGAGCGCCGAGCGGGGTTCCGCCGGCGAACACCAGCATGTAGAGGCCCATCACGCGGCCGCGCATCTCCGGGTCGACCCAGAGCTGGACCGACGCGTTCGCCAGCGACTGGAACGCCAGGTTGACGAACCCCAGCACGGCCATCAGCGGAAGAAAGGTCGGCAGGTTCGGCGCGATGGCGGCGAGGGCCTGGACCGATCCGAACAGTCCGCCGAACAGGACGACGGGCCGCAGCCGGGTGGAGGTGCCTGATCCGGCAACGAGCGCGCCCAGCACGGAGCCCACTGCGAGCATGATGTTGAACAGTCCGTACATGTTGGCGGCACCGTGGAGCGATTCGGACGCGATCGCCGTCAGTACGATCGGGAAGTTCAAGCCGAACGTGCCGATGACGCCGACCAGGACGATCGTCCAGAACACCCGCGGCCGCTGCCGCACATACCTGCCGGCCGTGCGGAACGCCCGGGGCTCGGGACTCGCCGGCGGCGCGGGTGTCAGGTCGCCCGGCCGTAACCGCAGCAGTGCCACCGTCGGCCCGAGGTAGCACAGGGCGTTGCATGCGAAGGCCCACCCGGTGCCGGCGGTGCCGATGAGCAGGCTGGCGAGCGCCGGACCGACGAGCCGGGTCGCGTGGAAGACCATCGCGTTGAGTGACAGGGCCTGGCGCAGCCGGCTCAGCGGCACGACCTCGGTCGCGAACACCTGGCGGGTCGGGGCGTCGACGACGAAGACGAGTCCGGTGAGCAGTGCGAACACGAACACGTACTGGATGCGGATCAGGCCGATGATGGTGAGGACGGCGAGTGCGCCGGTCAGGCATGCATTGATCGTCTGTGTGATCAGCAGGAGCCGGCGTTTCGGGTAGCGGTCGGCGAGCTGACCGCCGTGGACGCCCAGGAAGAGGACGGGCAGGAACTGCAGGGCCATGGTGATGCCGACGGCCGTCGGGCTGTTCGTGAGCTGCAGCGCCAACCAGTCCAGCGCGATGCTGCCCATCCAGGTGCCGGTGCTGGCGAGGCTCTGTCCGATCAGGTAGGTGCGGTAGCCGCGGTATCTCAGTGCGGCGAACGGGCTTTCGGCGGTGGTCGAGGTCGAACTTCGGACGGCTGAAGCCGTGGTCACGACAAATCCTCTCGCCTCGCGACGTGCTGTTTCATCCTTCCCGGACAGGCACGACATAGTGAAGACCGATGATCCGGAACACAGTTATAGTGTTTCGCTATGACTGCCGCGTACGACCCCCAACTGCTCGCCACCCTGCTGGCGGTGGAGCAGACCGGAAGCTTCACGCAGGCCGCGGCTCGGCTGCGGATCCGTCAACCGACGGTCAGCCAGCACATCCGCCGGCTGGAGCAGCAGGTGGGTCGCGTGCTCGTGCACCGCACGACGCACTCGCTGGCCCTCACGCCGGACGGCGAGGCCATGATCGGCTTCGCGCGCACGATTCTCGCCGCGCATGAGCAGGCCGCGGCGTACTTCAGTGGCTCGCGCCCGCGCGGTCGGCTGCGGATCGGGATGTCCGACGATCTCGCGCTCACCCGGCTGCCGCAGATCCTCTGGGAGTTCCGCCGCGACAATCCGATGGTCGACTTCTACCTCACCGTCGAGCAGAGCAGGGTGCTGCACGAGTGGATGGTCAACGACAAGCTCGACATCTTCGTCGGCAAGCGCCCGCCCGGCGACGAGCGTGGCCAGCTCGTCAAGCGCGACCGGCTCGTCTGGGTCGGCACGCCCGCCACGAGGATCGATCTGACGAAGCCCCTGCCGCTGGTCGTCTACGCCGCTCCCAGCCTGTCCCGCGACGAGATACGCAAGGCGCTCAACCGGGCGCGGATCCCGTACCGCAGCGCATGCGTCTGCCGCGGGGTCAACGGACTCATCGCGGGGGTCGCGGCCGGCATCGGCATCTCCGCCATTGCCGCCAGCCTGGTGCCCGCCCAGCTCACCACGCTGGGGCCGGCGCACCGCCTCCCTGAGCTCGGACACATCGACCTGGTACTCCTGGCCAACCCGCGCGCCGAGGAGCGTCCCGCCGTCAAGGCGCTGATCGCGACCGTGCTGGCGAGCGGGTCACGATCACTGAGCGCAACCACCGCGTGACGAGCACCGGCTGGGCGAGCTTCTGCCGTTCGAGGTAATGGCAGAACCTCCCAGACGGTGGCCGGCGGTCGTAGCGTCGAGGGTGTGGACAGCCGAGCCGAGACCCGTGACTTCCTCACCACCCGCCGGGCCAAGGTCACGCCCGACCAGGCCGGGCTGCCGGCCTACGGCGGCCACCGCCGCGTGAGCGGGCTGCGGCGGGAGGAGGTGGCGCTGCTGGCCGGGGTGAGCGTCGACTACTACACCCGCCTGGAACGCGGCAACCTCTCCGGCGTCTCCGACGGGGTCCTGGAGGCCCTGGCCCGGGCGCTGCAGCTCGACGACGCCGAGCGGGCGCACCTGTTCGACCTGGCCCGCACCGCGAACACCACCGCTGCGAACGCTCGCGGGCGGCGCCGGCCGACCTCGCAGCTGCGGCCGGTGGTACAGCGGCTGCTCGACGCGATGACGCTGGCCCCGGCCTATGTGCGCAACGGCCGCCTCGATGTGCTCGGCGCCAATCCGCTGGGCCGGGCGGTGTTCGCGCCGTTGTTCGACACGGCGGCGCCCACGCCGAACATCGCCCGGTTCATCTTCCTGCACCCGGCGAGCCAGGAGTTCTACCGCGACTGGGAGACGGTCGCCGGGGACACGGTGGCGCTGCTGCGGGCCGAGGCCGGCCGCGATCCGTACGACCGGGCGCTGACCGACCTGATCGGGGAGCTGTCCACCCGCAGCGACGTGTTCCGGACCTGGTGGGCGGCGCACAACGTGCGGCTGCACCGCTCCGGGGTCAAGCACCTGCACCACCCCGAGGTCGGCGACCTCACGCTCGCCTACGAGTCCCTCGACCTGACCACCGACGTCGGGCTGCGGCTCAACGCCTACACCGCCGAACCCGGCTCCACCTCCCAGGACGCCCTCCAGCTCCTCGCCAGCTGGACCGCGGCCCCGAACGAGCGACCCGCCGCCCACCCGGCCGACTGAGCAACCGTGACTTGGGGGGTTCCAGCAGTACCCGGAACGGCAGCCACTGCCACATCGACCGCGCCGCCGGTTGGATGGACAGGACAGGGGGTAGCGGTCACCAAACGAAGGGTGACGCTGTCGGACTCGCTGCACCCCGACGAGACACATGTTGAACGAACCTTCGGAGGCAACAACCATGCGCGCGACGCTGATCTATGGTGCCGGTGACGTCCGGATCGAGGACGTGCCGGACCCGGTACTGCGGGAGCCGACCGACGCGGTGGTGCGCGTGGTGCGCTCGTGCATCTGCGGCAGCGACCTGTGGCCGTACGGGTCACGGCCGGCCACCCGCGACGGCGACCGAATCGGCCACGAGTTCCTCGGTGTCGTCGAGGACGTCGGCCGCGAGGTGTCCGGTCTGGCCGCGGGGGACCTGGTGCTGGCGCCGTTCGTATGGGCCGACAACACCTGCGACTTCTGCCGCGAAGGGCTGCAGACCTCCTGCCGGCATGGCGGCCTGTGGGCCCGCGACGGCATCGACGGCGGCCAGGGCGAGGCGGTCCGCGTACCGCAGGCGCAGGGCACGCTGGTCAAGCTGCCGGCGGGGGAGGACTCGGCGCTGCTGCCGTCGCTGCTGGCGCTGTCCGACGTGTTCCCCACCGGGCACCACTGCGCCGTCACCGCCGGGGTCGGCCCGCGTACCACGGTCACCGTGATCGGCGACGGTGCGGTCGGGCTGTCCGCGGTACTCGCGGCGAAGCGGCTCGGCGCCGATCGGATCATCCTGATGGGCCGGCACAAGGACCGCACCGACCTCGGCCGCGAGTTCGGCGCCACCGACGTCGTATCCGAGCGCGGTGAGGAGGGCGTCGAGCGGGTCCGGGAGCTGACCGGCGGCGACGGCACCCACACCGTGCTGGAGTGCGTCGGGCTGAAGCCGGCCATCGAGAGCGCGTTCGCCGTGGTCCGCGACGGCGGGACGGTCAGCCGGGTCGGCGCACCGCAGTACCCGGAGGTGCCCGCCGGCTTCGGCGTATTCATGCGCAACATCACCCTCACCGGCGGCGTCGCCCCCGCCCGCGCGTACATCGACGAGCTCCTCCCGGACGTGCTCGACGGCCGCGTCGAGCCGGGCAAGGTCTTCGACCGCACCGTCACCCTCGACCAGGTACCCGACGGCTACCAGGCAATGGCCGACCGCAGTGCGCTGAAGGTGCTGATCCAGCCGTGACCGGGTGGCCCGACGACAATGCCGTCCCGGTCACGATCCGTCTCGAACCGACCTCCTGACGTCGCCGCCCGCCCGGGCGGCTCCCGCATTCACAAACACATTGCGAAAGGCACGCTCATGAAGCAGCGAACCCTCGGCACCGGCCTCACCGTCTCGGAGATCGGCTACGGCTGTATGAGTCTGACCGGTGCCTACGGCAACACCGGCGGCCCCGCGCGCCAGGACGCGATCGCACTGATCCGTCGCGCCGCCGACCTCGGCGTCACGTTCTTCGACACCGCGGAGGTGTACGGGCCGTTCACCAACGAGGACATCGTGGGGGAGGCGCTGGAACCGCTGCGGGAGCAGGTGAAGATCGCCACCAAGTTCGGGTTCGCCTTCGCCGAGAACGGGGTCGAGCCCGGCGGGTTGTGCAGCCGTCCCGACAGCATCCGGCGGGCGGTGGAGCACTCGCTGCGCCGGCTTCGCACCGACCACATCGACCTGTACTACCAGCACCGGGTCGACCCCGAGGTACCGATCGAGGACGTCGCCGGCACCGTCAAGGAGCTGATCGAGGCCGGCAAGGTACTGCACTTCGGCCTGTCAGAGGCCGCCGCCGCCACGATCCGCCGGGCGCATGCGGTGCAGCCGGTCGCGGCGGTGCAGAGTGAGTACTCGATGTGGTGGCGCGACCGCGAGCAGGACACGATCCCGGTGCTGGCGGAGCTGGGGATCGGCCTGGTGCCGTACAGCCCGCTCGGCAAGGGCTTCCTGACCGGCACGATCGACGCCACGACCACGTTCGCCGACAGCGACTTCCGCGGCCAGACACCACGCTTCCAGGGAGAGGCACTCGCCGCCAACCTGGCCATGGTTGACGTCCTCAACCGGATCGCCGCCGCGGCGGGTGCCACCCCGGCCCAGCTGGCGCTGGCCTGGCTGCTCAACCAGCAGCCCTGGATCGCGCCCATCCCCGGTACCAAGAATCGTCAGCGCCTGGAGGAGAACACGGCGGCCGCATCGGTGGAACTCACCGCCGAGCAGCTGGCCGAGGTGCGGGCCGCGGCCGACCAGATCAGCATCGTCGGAGCCCGCTACCCCGAGGCCCAGGATGCCATGACCAACCGCGACGCACCCCTGCCGACCACATAGGACGCCAGAGCCGATCTCGGCCAGCCACCACACGCTCGTCCACCGATGGGTCGAGGGAGAGAAGGTGCCCGAAGCACCGGTGTCGGCGGCGTACGCGTCCGAGATCGGTGAGATCCTCGCGCGCATCCACGCACTCGACGTCGACTGGACCCACGTGTCGATCGAGGACCCGACGGCACGGGACTGGCCGGAGCTCGCCGGGCAGGCGGCGGCGACCGGACGTCCACAGACCTCATCGCCCGCATCGCCGAAGCCGACCGGTCAATAGGCTGACCTCATGGACCTGACCAGCGATCAGCGTGACGGGCTCAACATCGCCTTGAATGAGGCAGCCTGGCTAGGTATTGATGTCGACCCTGGAGCGGCCCGCGCGACGATCCTCGTCGAGGTTCTCACCCTTCCCCCGGTCGGCCCGGCGCCCGACGACACAACCAGGCTCCTGCACTTGAGCGGCGTCAGCCGCGTCGCCGCCTCGCTGCGCAACGGCCTATGGAATGACGCCAATGCCTCCGTCGAGAAGCTGTCCCTGATCGAACTCGACGAAGCCGTCCGACACTTCGGTGGTTGCCCTGTCTATGGCTGGGAGCTCATCGACCCACCATCGCAACGCTGGGCAGCCTGGCGCGATCGGCTCAGCCTCGACGTTCACCTGTCCACCGAGCCTGCGCCACACGTGCTGGACCTCTTCCAGGAGGGCGGCAGCGACAACCCACGCCACTTGGACCTGAGGATCTGGTTCAGCACGCTGCTCGTCACGCACCGCACCGGTGAAGAAATCCCGTTACAGGAGTTCATCGACGGCGGAACACGCTGGTGGGATGGCCTGCACGCCGACGACCCACGCACCGGAGGCAAAGGTATCGCGCCCCTCTTCGGCTAGTTCAGAGAAGGAACGGGGACGAGGTGATTGCGGCGGAACCAACCGATCTGCCCGGTTTTCAGAAGTCCTCGAGCGTCGGACCGTTGGGCCACGCGCGGCGCTTCCGGTGCCCAGCTCGCTTGACCTCGATGGCCAGGAAGTTGCCGCGAGGGTTGCCCTGCTCGTGGATGATCAGATCAGGGCTGATCTTCGCCTCGGCCATCATTTTCGGTCTTCGTGAGGTGTCGGAGCGTAAGTCAACCCGGTAGGAGTGCGATGATCGTCAATGTTAAGTTCGACTTCGAATGGATTCATGCGGAATCTGCTGACGAGATTCACGCCCTGATATCCACGATCTTTCGGTCGCTCAGATCGGAGCGCTTGGTTGACGGCCGCCACTGGGCGCCCGGTGATGTTGCGTCCTTTATGATTTCAGACAAGGTTCATGACCACCTCACCGATGTTCCGGATAACTTGTTGCTGGTTGCCGTCAACAACGACACCGGTTTCGGTGCCCTCATCTGGTGCGTGCGAGAAACGCACCCTGCTCCGTCGAAGGTTCGGCGGCATATCTGGGTGTCAGACAATCCGAGCCCTCCGGCATTCGATCCCAGGGTTGTCGCAGATCCGGGTGAAGGTGCCTTCCATGATCGAAGAAATGTGTTGCCGGTGGCGAAGGTGCGGGAGGTTGTCGAAGAATTCTGCCGGGTCGGAACCGGTGACCGTCCGGAGTCGATCAACTGGGTGTGCGGAGGGTTGGACGGCGTTCGACTTGACGCTGGCTGAGGCTCATTGTCCGGATCGCGAGTTGCCGCCTCGGCGGCGATGAGCACGGCGGCGAGGCGTGAAGCACGCCTGGTCCCGGCGAAACTCCGCAGCCTCGGCGGAACGAAGACGGCAGGTCCCGGTTTCCGGCATCGGGCGCGCCCTCTCCGTGTTCGCGACCCGCGCCCGTGCCATGCAGTAACCCTCGCCCCGTGGTAGAGCCGCACGATCGGGGGAAGCCCCGCCGGGTCACATCAACCCGGCGAGACGAAGGAGCGCGATGAAAGCAGTTGTGTGGCATGACGTGGGGGACATCCGCCTGGACACCGTGCCCGACCCGAAGATCGAGCAGTCCACCGATGCCATCGTCCGCATCACCACCGCGGCGATCTGCGGTACTGATCTGCACTTCATCCGGGGCACGGTGCCGGGGATGAAGCCGGGCCTCGTCCTCGGTCACGAGGGCGTCGGCGTGGTCGAAGAGGTCGGCGAAAACGTCCGCAACTTCCGCCGCGGCGACCGTGTGCTGTTGTCCGCGGTCCTCGGCTGCGGCTCGTGTGCGTACTGCCGCGCCGGCTACTTCGCGCAGTGCGACACGACCAACCCGAACGGCGCCCGGTCCGGAACGGCCTTCTACGGGGCGCCGGCGGACAACGGCTCCTTCAACGGTCTGCAGGCGGAGTACGCTCGCGTCCCCTTCGCACACACCAACCTGTTCGGCCTGCCGGCCTCGATCTCCGACGAGCAGGCGATCCCGCTGTCGGACATCTACCCCACGGGATACTTCGGCGCGGTCATCGCGCAGGTGACCGACGGCGACGTGGTCGCGGTCTGGGGCTGTGGGCCGGTGGGGCAGTTCGCCATTCTGTCCGCGTTCCAGCGCGGCGCGGGGCGGGTGCTCGCGATCGACGGTCACGCCGATCGGCTGGCACGTGCCCAGGCGCTCGGCGCCGAGATCATCAACTTCAACGAGGTGGACCCGGTCGCCGCGATCATGGAACTGACCCGCGGTATAGGTCCGGACCGGGCGATCGACGCCGTCGGGGTCGACGCGGAAAGCCCGAAGTCCGGCCCGGCGGCGACGAAGGCCCGAAGCGCGGACGAGGTACACCGAGCGGAGCTGCGGGAGATCGCCCCGAAGACCAACGAGCGCAACGGCCACTGGAGGCCCGGCGACGCCCCGACCCAGGCCCACCAGTGGGCGATCGAGACCCTGGCGAAGGCGGGGACCCTCGCGATCATCGGCGTGTACCCGCCGACGGACCGGTTCTTCCCGATCGGCACCGCGATGAACAAGAACCTCACCATCAACATGGGCAACGGCAACCACCCGCGCTACATCCCGAAGCTGCTGTCGATGGTCGAGTCCGGTGTGGTCAAACCGGAGCAGATGCTGACCCAGCACGAGCCGATGCGCGAGGTGATGACGGCGTACGAAGAGTTCGACATGCGCAAGCCGGGCTGGCTCAAGGTGGCACTGAACCCGTCGGTCAACTGACCGCCGGTCAGCAGGGCGGGCCGCGCACTCGTTGGCGAAGTGCGTGGCCCGCCGCCGCGCACTTCAGGTGGCTGTGTCCGAGCCGCCCAGCCAAGCGTGAAGAAACGTCCGGTGATGATCATGCCGCGTCGGCGTCGCGGCGCGCCGAGACTAGATCGGTCTCGATCTTGCCGACGCCCGACGCGACGGAGCCCGGCCGACTTTCCGACGACTGAATCGGCCGTTCAGTGATC
Organism: Dactylosporangium sp. NPDC005572; assembly: GCF_040605515.1. Taxonomy (NCBI): domain Bacteria; kingdom Bacillati; phylum Actinomycetota; class Actinomycetes; order Micromonosporales; family Micromonosporaceae; genus Dactylosporangium; species Dactylosporangium sp. NPDC005572. The sequence continues at coordinate 80,193 of NZ_JBEXCY010000028.1, forward strand.
GTCAAGTGCCCGTCCTTAGGTTCAGCCGCACGCTGTCGGAACCGAACCTAAGGACACGATCATGACGACGACCCGCCGAACCTTGCTGGCCGGAACCGCCGCGGCCGCCACAGGCGCCGTGCTCGCGGAGCCGGCGGAGGCGCTGGCATACCACCGACCCGAACCGACCGTGGTGCTCGTGCACGGCGCGTTCGCCGACGCCTCCGGCTGGAATGAGGTGGCCGCCGAGCTGTCCCGCGCCGGTTACCCGGTGATCGCCCCGCCGAACCCGTTGCGCGGCGTCGCCGCCGACGCCGCATACCTCGCAAGCATCCTCGCCACCCTCAGCGGCCCGCTCGTGCTCGTCGCGCACTCCTACGGCGGCATGGTCATGTCGAACGCCGCGACCGGCAACGCCAACGTGAAGGCGCTGGTCTATGTGGCGGCGTTCGCTCCCGACGAGGGCGACACCGTCCCGGGTCTGCAGTACCGCTTCCCGGGAAGCAAGGTCACCCCGGAGGCGCTCGACTTCCGCCCGCACCCGACGGGCGCCGACGCGTACATCAAGAAGGAGCTGTTCCGGGACGCGTTCGCGGGCGACCTGCCGAGGGCGACGGCATCGCTGATGTGGGCCGGCCAGCGGCCGTTGAACGCGAGCACGTTCGAGGAGCCGTCCGGGGTTCCGGCGTGGCGGACGATCCCGTCCTGGTATCTCGCCGCCCGTAACGACCAGGTGATTCCCGTTGCCGCGCAGCGGTTCATGGCTCAACGCGCCGGGTCGCGGGTCACCGAGGTCGCCGCGTCGCACGTAGCGATGATGTCGCAGCCCACCGCGACGGTCGACCTCATCAAGCGGGCGGCCCGCTGATGTTCGAGCGTTGGGGGCGCGCCGTGGTACGCCGCCGCTGGTGGGTGATCGGTGCCGCGCTGGCGTTCATGGCCTTCGGCGGCATCTGGGGTACCCAGGTCTTCGGCGCGCTGATCACGGAGGGGTTCGACGATCCGCACAGTGAAAGCTCCCGTGCGGTCGTCCGGGCCGAGCAGACGTTGGGTCGTACCGGCAACGACGTCGTGGTCCTCTACCGGAGCCCGACCATGACGGTCGACGACCCGGCGTTCCAGCGGGCGGTGAGCGAGACGCTGGCCGCGCTGCCGGCCGACGAGGTGACGACGACGGTCACCTACTGGAGCACGAACAGGAGCCCGGGCCTGGTCAGCCACGACCGGCGGGCCACCTACGCGGTACTGACGCTGGCCGGTGACGACGAGACGGAGCGCGGCGAGACGCTGGAGCGTATCGCGGGTGGCCTGGCCGCGCCCGGCCTGGAGACGCAGGTCGGCGGCATCACCGCCGTCAGCCGCGACATCCGTGACCGGGTGGCGGCCGACATCGCCCTCGCTGAGACCATCAGCATCCCGGTGCTGCTGGCACTGCTGGTCCTCGTCTTCGGCAGCGTGGCCGCGGCGAGCCTGCCCCTGGCGATCGGGGGCCTGGCCATCCTCGGTGCGTTCACCGCGCTGCGTGCGATGAGCGCCGTCACGGACGTGTCGGTGTTCTCCGTCAACGTGGTGACGATCCTCGGGCTGGGTCTGGCGATCGACTACGGCCTGTTCATGGTCGGCCGGTTCCGGGAGGAGATCGCCCGCGGGGCCGCGGTGGAGGACGCGGTGGCCCGCACGATGGGCACCGCCGGCCGCACCGTCGCGGTCTCCGGCGTCACGGTCGCGGTGTCGCTGGCCGGTCTCCTCATCTTCCCGATGCCGTTCCTGCGCTCGATGGGGCTCGGCGGGCTGTCCGCGGTGCTGGTGGCGATGGTGGCGGCGTTGACCGTCCTGCCCGCCCTGCTCGGTGTTCTGGGCCGTCGCGTCGACGCACTGTCCGTGCGTCGACGCCGGCCTGCTCCGAGACACGTTCAGCACGGCTTCTGGTACCGGCTGGCGCACAGCATCATGCGCCGCCCGGTCCTCTACGCGGTCGGCGTGCTCGCCCTGCTCCTGCTGGCCGGCGCACCGTTCCTGCGTGTCGAGTTCGGCGGCATCGACCCGCGGGTGCTCCCGGCCGGCACGGAGAGCCGCGTGGTCACCGAGACCGTCGACCGGGACTTCGTCCAGAACAGCCAGCTTCCGATCGAGGCGATCGTCACCGCGCCGGACCCGGCCACGCTGGAGCCCTACGTCGCCGCCGTCCGCGCCGTCGACGGGGTGGCCACCGCCGACGTCACCGGCCGGGCCGGCGACGTCTTCCGGCTGACCGTTACGTACCACAGTGACCCGATCTCGGCGCAGACCCGCGACCTCGTCGGCGACATCCGCGCCGTCCCGGTGCCGCCCGGCGGAGAGGTGCTCGTCGGTGGCCTCACCGCACGGCTGGCCGATCAGCTCGACGCCGTCGCCGACCGGCTGCCGTGGATGGCGCTCATCATCGTCGGCGCGACCTTCATGCTGCTGTTCCTGGCCTTCGGCTCGCTCGTGCTGCCGGTCAAGGCGATCGTGATGAACGTCCTGTCACTCGGCGCGTCGTTCGGCGCCCTGGTGCTGATCTTCCAGGACGGGCACTTGAGCGGCCTGTTGAACTTCACCTCCACGGGCACGCTGGAGGCCACGCAACCGATTCTCGTGCTCGCGGTCGTCTTCGGGTTGTCGATGGACTACGAGGTCTTCCTCATGTCGCGTATCCGCGAGGAGTACGACCGCACCGGCGACAACACCCAGGCGGTCGCGGTCGGGCTGCAACGCAGCGGCCAAATCATCACCAGCGCGGCCCTGCTCATCCTGGTCGTCATCGGGCTGTTCTCCATCTCCGGGATCACGTTCATCAAGCTGATCGGGGTCGCGCTGCTGATCGCGGTCCTGGTCGACGCCACCGTCGTGCGGGCGTTGCTGGTACCCGCGACGATGAGGCTGCTCGGCTCGGCGAACTGGTGGGCACCGGCACCACTGAAACGCTTCTACGACCGCCACGGCTTCAGCGAGTCCGAGGCACCACCGGTGCCGGTCACCGTGAGCGTCTCGTGATGCACGGTCACGCGTACCACGGCCAATGCATCGCGGAGGAGCAGCGGCACACCGCCGCGACCGCCCGCGTCCGCAGTCCGAGGCTGGCGCTGTTCGCGCTGGCGCTGGGTACCTTCGCGATCGGTACCGGGGAGTTCGGCAGCAACGGCATCATCCAGCTGTTCGCCGCCGACTTCGACGTGTCGATCCCGGTGGCGACACACGCGATCACCGCGTACGCGGTCGGTGTGATGATCGGCTCCCCGGCGATCGTCGTGCTCGCCGCCCGGATCAACCGGCGAACGTTGTTGCTGGGCCTGATCGGGCTGTTCCTCGTCGGCAACGGGCTGTCGGCGGTGGCGCCGGACATCAGCTCGCTCGGCGTCTTCCGGTTCCTTGCAGGCTCCGTGCAGGGCGCGTTCTTCGGTGCGGGTGCGGTCGTCGCCGCGTACGTGTACGGTCCGGGCCGCAGTGGACGGGCGTTCGCGACCGTGATGAGCGGTCTCACCGTCGCCGCGGTCGCCGGATCGCCGGTGGGCACGCTCATCGGCCAGAACGCCGGTTGGCGGGTCCTGTTCTGGGCGGTCGCCGGCCTCGGCCTGCTCGCCGGGGCAGCGCTGCTGGCCTGGCTGCCCCGCACCGACGACCTGCGGGGACGCTCCATCGCCAACGAGGTCGACGCGCTGCGCCGAGGCGGTGTCTGGTTGATCGTCGCCGTCGCGGCGCTGGGCATCTCCAGCATCTTCGCCGTGTACACGTTCATCGGTCCGTTCGTCACCGACGCGGCGCGGCGGGACGCCGCGCTCATCCCGGTGGCGCTCGCCGTCTTCGGGGTCGGTATGGCCGTGGGCAACCATGTCGGTGGCCGCGTCGCGGACCGGTACGAGCACCGCGGGCTGGTCTGGGGCTACGGCGGGGCACTGGTCTTCCTCGTGCTGATCGGCGTGGGCGGGAGCAACGTCGCCGTCCTGCTGCCGTGCCTGTTCGGTGTCGGGGCGACCATGATGGCGGCGATACCGACCATTCAGGTCGGTCTGACCCGGGTGGCACCCGGGGCGCCGACCCTCAAGGGCGCGCTCAACCTGGCGGCCCTGAACCTGGCGAATGCGCTCGGCGCGATCGGCGGCGCCGTCACGCTCGACGCCGGGTGGGGGACCCTGTCCACCGTCTGGGCGGGCTTCGTCATGACCGCCGCCGGTCTTCTGCTGTACGTCGTGACCGTCGCGCGGGTGAAACCGGTGCGTGCTGCGATCGCGGTGGGCGCGGGATGACGGCGCCACGGGGTACCCTCGCCGGTTTATCATGACGGAGTGCCGGGCCAGACGTCCCCGTTCGGCGACCGCCTGCGGGCATTGCGCCGGGCTGCCGGCCTGACCATGGAGCAGTTGGCCGAGAGCTCCGGCGTCAGCGCCCGGGCCATCTCCAACATGGAACGGGGGCACAGCCGCGCGCCGCAGGCCCGCACCCTCGCCGCGCTCGCCGACGGGTTGGGCCTCGACGGTGACGCCAGGGCCGGCCTCACGGCCGCGGCGAAGGAGGCCCGCTTCCCGAGCGCAGCCGGCCGTCCCCGGCTGTGCGAGCCACCACGCGGCGTCACGGACTTCGTCGGCCGGCAGGCCGAACTCGAGATCGTCCGGCACGCCGCGAAGCACGCCGTCGAGGGCGACGAACTCCCGCCGGTCCTCGTCGTGCACGGACAGCCGGGACTGGGTAAGACCGCGTTGGCGGTCCGGGCCGCGAACGAACTGCGCGACGACTTCCCCGACGGCTGCCTGTACGTCGACCTGCGCGGGGTCGACGCCACGCCGCTCCCCGCCGGAGAAGCCCTGCTGCGTCTGCTGCGTGCGCTCGGCGTCAGACCCGACCAGGTCGCCGACAGCGATGACGAACGCAGCGCCCACCTACGCGGGATGCTGCGTGATCGGCGATGCCTGTTGATCCTCGACAACGCCGGTTCGGAGGCGCAGGTCCGGCCGCTGCTACCCGCGGGCGGCTGGTGCCTCGTCGTCGTGACCAGCCGGCGCGTGCTCGGTGGTCTCGAAGGGGTGCTGCGGATCGCTCTGCCGCCCCTCGCGCCGGAAGAGTCCGCCGGCCTGCTCCGTTCCATCGCCGTGCAGGCCGCCGACCCGCAGACGGCGCCGCAGGTCAACAGGGTCACCGACCTGTGCGGGCACCTGCCGCTGGCCCTGCGGATCGCCGGGACCCGCCTCGCCAGCCGTCCACAATGGTCGGTCGGGCAACTGGTCGACCGGCTCGCCGACGCCGGCCGCCGGCTGGCCGCGCTGTCCGCGGGCGACACCGGAGTGGCGACGGCGTTCGCGTTGTCGTATGCGCAACTGCCCGCTCCCACCGCCCAGCTGTTCCGCCGCCTCGCCCACGTTCCGGCCGCCGATTTCGCGGCGCCGCTCGCGGCGGCGCTCATCGAGGCCGCACTGCCGGACGCCCAGGACCGCCTGGAAGATCTGGTGGAGGTCGGGCTTCTGCAAACGGAGGGCGTCGACCGGTACCGGTTCCACGACCTGATTCGGCTCTATGCCGACGAGCGGCTGCACGCCGAGGAGCCACCCGACACCCGGGCGCAGACCACCCAGTGGATGAACACCTGGCTGCTGGACACCGTCGTGGTCGCCGGCCGGTGGTACGAACCCGGGTACGGCAGGTTGCCCGACGGCTGGGCCGGCCTGGCGCCCCTGGCCACCCTGGAGGAGGCTGACGCCTGGCTGCGGGCGGAGGTCGACAACTGGCTGCCGGCGTTGCGTACCGAAGCCGCCGAAGGCCGGCACCAACGCGTCGCCGACGTCGCCGCGGCAACCCGCTGGTACTCCGAGTCGACGCTGCGGTGGCGCGGCTGGTACGAGGTGCGCCGGATGGCCCGCGCCGCGGCCAACGCGCTGCCCGACCGGCGCCAGCAGGCCTTCCACGCCAGCCTGTACGCCTGGACGGCGGTGTATCTGATGGGCCTGTACGAGGAGGCCGCGGAGGTGGCGATCGAGGCGTACCGGCTCGCACAGTCGATCGGCGATCTCCGGGAGCAGGCCCGCGCCCTCAGTTCGGCCGGCGCCGCCTGGCTGAACACGCGCGATTACGACGACGCGCTGTGGGCGCACCGCACCGGATGCGAGCTGGCCGACGGGGCCGGCGACCACGACCTGTACGTGGATCATGTGGTGGGCGTCGGCTATGCGTTGCAGTACCTGGGCCGCTACGACGAGGCTGTCGGTGAGTTCCAGCGGACCCTGGCCGAGCTCGACCGACGTCCGGTGGCCGCACGCCCGGCCCTCACCGCCCGGGCGGGTGCGGTGTACGGCGTGGCGTCCTCCTACGACCGTGCCGGGCGCCACGAGGAGTCGCTGCACGCTGTCGAACGTGCGCTGCCGGTGTTGATCGAGAACCGTGACGACGACGTGGTGGCCTTCGCGCTCGTGCTGCGGGGCAAGGCCCGGGCCGCGCTCGGCCGGCCCGCCGAGGCTCGCGCCGACCTGACCCGTGCCCTGGAGATGCTCGCCGACAGCCTGCCGAGTCGGCTCGGGGACGAGGCCGGCGCAATCCTGCCGACGCTGGACGGCACGGGTCCGGCCCTGGCTGACGGCGACCTGGCCCGGGCTCTGGAGGTGCTCGCCGACAGCCTGCCCGACCGGGTGGCGAACGAAGCCCGGGCGACGCGGGCCGTACTGGACGGCCCGGATCCTGCCTGACATTGTGCGTAATTTCCTTCGTTGTCCGACCCTGATCATCTTGTTTGCATGGTGACGTGGTCAAGTCACCGACTATTGTCAGGAATTCCCTCCACCGCGGCCTCACGTCGGGCCGGATCGGGATGCTCACGATCGGCGGGGTCATCGGCACCGGGCTGTTCCTCGGCTTCGGCCTCGCCGTGTCCATGGCCGGCCCGACCGTGCTGCTGTTCGGCGCGGCCACGACCTGGGTGCTCATGCTGTTCGTCGGGACGTTCCGGGTCGCGTGGACGGTCGGCGCGCCGACCGTGGTGGTGATCGTGGTGACGTACGCGCTGACGCGAACGGTACGGCGCACGCGTGTCCACGATTAGCCGAAAGGCCCCGAGCGCGACGGCCCCGGGCGGCCGGCTCCAGCCGGGCAATCCTGTCATGTCCATCCCGGGCCATCGCTCCCTGCGGCTGCAGATTCTCGGACCGTTACGGCTGTGGCGCGGCGGGGCCGAGGTGGACGCCGGCCCCCGGCAACAGGCGTACCTGCTGGCCCTGCTCCTGGCCCGGGCCGGCCGGCCGACCAGCACCACCGAGCTGATCGACCTGATGTGGGGCGACAACGCTCCGGCCAGCGCCCTCAACGTCATCCACAAGTACGTCGGCTCGCTACGCCGGGTGCTCGAACCACAGCTCCCCGCCCGGGGAACCGGGTCGTTCGTGCACCGCCGTGCGAATGCGTACCTGTTCACCGCCGGCTCCGGCACGCTGGACCTGGTCGCATTCCGCGAACTCGTCGCCGGGGCGAAGGCCGCCGCGGGGCCTGCGGCACTGGACCTCTACGCCGAGGCGCTCGCCCTCTGGCGGGGGCCGGCCGGCGGTGGCGTCGCCACCGCGGCAGCCGCGGCGCCGGTCTTCGCCGCACTCGACGACGAGTTCTACGATGCGTGCGCGGAGGCGGCCGGGCTCGCGGCGTCGCTGGGCCAACCGGAGCGGGTACTTCCGGCGGTACGGCTGGCCGGGTCGATGGCGCCGTTCCACGAACCCGTCCAGGCAGGTCTCGTCCGCGTCCTCGGCGCCGCCGGTCGCCAGGCGGAGGCGTTGGCGGTGTTCCGCGCGGTCCGCGACCACCTCGCCGACGAACTCGGCGTCGATCCCGGTCCGGCACTCCTGGACGCGCACCGGCAAGTCCTGACCTCGGCGTCGTTCCCTTCCGCCGGCCCGGCGACGGTCCCGACGGCCGCTTCGGCGCCCGCTGCTGCGACGGCCGGCTTCGTCGGACGGACCGCGGAGCTCGCAGTGCTGCGGAGCGCTGTGGAGTGGGCTATCGCCGGACGAACGGCGATCGGCTTCATCGAAGGCGAACCCGGCGCCGGCAAGACCCGCCTGCTGGAAGAGACCGCCGCCATCGCCGACCGGCACGGCGCGCTCGTCGTCCGGGGCTCCGGCCTGCAGGGCGACGGCGTCCCGTCGATGTGGCCGTGGGAGCAGGCGCTCGGGCCGGTCGTGGACAGCCTGCCCGCGCCGTCCCGGGAGAAGTGGCTCGCCGGTGAGCTCGGTAGCCTTCTGGAGCACCGCGACGACGCCGTCGGCACCCGTTCGCTGTTCGACGGCAACGCCCAGTTCCGCCTGTCCGAACAGGTCGTCGCCGTCATCGGTCAGGCGTCGACGCACCGGCCGACCCTGCTCGTATTCGACGATCTCCACTGGGCCGACGCCGCATCGCTGCAGCTTCTCGGTCACCTGGCGACCCGGCTGCCCGACCGGACCGCGATCGTCGGCGCGCTGCGCGACCGCGCGCCCCGGCCCAGCTCGGAGCTGTCCCGGGTCCTGGCCACGGCGAGCCGGTCGCCCAATCACCGCCGGTTCCGCCTCGGCCCGCTCGGTCTGGCCGACGTCGCCGAACTCATCCGCCACGAAACGGGCACCGATCCCGAGGACGGCGTCGCCCGCTCGATCCACGCCCGTACCGCCGGGAATCCGTTCTTCGTCCGGGAACTGTCCCGGCTGCTCGACGCCGACTCCTCGCCCGGCGCCGGGGTGCCGTCGACGGTCCGTGACGTCGTCCGCCACCGCATGGCCGGCCTCGACAGCGGCACGTCCGAGCTGCTGAACGTGGCCGCGCTCATCGGCCGCGACGTCGACCTCCGGCTGCTCGCCCGCGCCGTCGGCGTCGAGGTTGCCGACTGCCTCGAACGCCTCGAACCGCTGCACGCGCTCGGCCTCCTCGAGACCAGCCCGGACGACCCGTCGACGGTACGGTTCGCGCACGACCTGGTCCGCGAGTCGATCTCCGAGACCACGACCCAGCAGCGGGCCGTCCGGCTGCATCTGCGCGTCGCGGACGCGCTCGATCACATCCACGCCGGCGACGAGGCCGTCGCCGAGCGCCTCGCGCACCACCTCTGGGCCGCCGGCCCCCTCGCCGACCCGGCCCGCACCGCGGAGGCGCTCATACGCGCCGGCCGCCGCGCGATGCCGAGTGCCTGGCCGTGGACTAAGGCCTGTTTCATAACTGGGGTCGGAGCGAGGCGGAGTCCAGATTTCGTCTG
>NZ_JBEXCY010000029.1:0-86121 GCF_040605515.1 Dactylosporangium sp. NPDC005572
AGAAGCTGGCCACGGAGAGCTCGTACCAGTCGATCAGCCTGTGGTTCAAGACCACCGCCACCAACGGCGTGCTGTTCTCGTACCAGAAGGACGTCGTCGCGCCCGGCGCGACGACCACGAACACCATCAACCCGGCGCTCTACATCGACAACACCGGCAAACTGCGCGGGTCGTTCTGGATGGGCTCCACCTCGACCATCGTCACCACCGCGGCGGTCAACAACGGCCAGTGGCACCACGCGGTGCTGGCCGGCAACGGCGGCAGCCAGCAGCTGTATCTCGACGGCTCGCTCGTCGGCACGCTGGCGGGCACCATCCAGATGCACAACCGGGGGGATGAGAACGCCTACCTGGGCGCCGGCTACCTAAGCAACGCCTGGCCCGGCAGCACGCTGACCACGCCGACGGCGACGTTCTTCAACGGCCAGATCGCCGACGCCGCCTACTACAACAAGCCGCTCACACAGCAGCACGTCACCATGCTCTACAACTCCGGCACGAACCCGACGCCGGCCATGACCAAGGTGACCAGCAACGCCGGCCGCACCCGTGCCATCATCGGCTACGACTCCGTCTCCGGCCGCGTCAACCAGGTCACCGACGAGGCCGGCGGCGTGTGGCAGGTCGGCCAGCCCACGGTCAGCGGCTCCAGCCAGGTCTACGCCTCGTCGGTGCTCGGCTCGCGGCCCCGGGAGTACTTCCGGCTCAACGACATCAGCCTGCCGACCCAGGCCGTCAGCCAGGTCCGCAGCATCCACAACGCCACGTACAACAACGTCACCTTCAACACGACCCAGCCGAACACCACGAGTCCGTTCAGCGACAGCTACGGTGCCGCGTTCAACGGCACCAGCTCGTATCTGCGTTACGACCAGTCGCAGGCAGCGCTGCCGAACTACGGGCCCAACTCGATCGAGCTGTGGTTCAAGACGCCGGCGAACTACGCCTCCAGCGGCGTGCTCTACAGCTACATGCGGGTGGCTGTCGACGGGCCGAACCCGGCCGAGAGCGGCTGGGTGCCGGCGCTGTACGTCGGCGGCGACGGTTACCTACGCGGCAGCTTCTGGACCGGCGACGGGGTATCCCCGATTACCTCGACGACGAAGGTGAACGATGGTAACTGGCACCACGTCGTGCTGTCGGCGACCGGCCCGGACAACGGCTCCATTGGCGCTGACACGCAGACGCTGTACCTCGACAACGTCCGGGTGGGCACCAAGTCCGGCTGGATGGAGCCGCTGTCTTTCGAGTACGCCTACATCGGTGCCGGTACCACCCACCTGTGGCCTGGGTCGACGCAGACCGTCAGCTACTTCCAGGGCAACATCGCGGAGTTCGCGTTCTACGAGCGCCAGGGCCTGAGCGCCGCCGAGGTCGACGCACACTTCAAAGCAGCCCAGAGTGCCAAGCAGGCGCAGGTCGGCGCAGGCCCCACCCTCACGCCGGTGACGACGGTGACGACGACCGACCCGGGGAACAAGACGTCGCGGAAGGTCTACGACGCACTCAACACCAGTCGGCTCATCGCCAGCACGGACACCCTCGGCAACACCACGTCGTACGGCTACGACGTCGGCGGTTTCGTCAACGTTGTCTACGACCCGCTCGGGCAGAAGACCGAGACCGCCAAAGACGTGCGCGGCAACACCATCCGGGTCACCACCTGCAGCAATCAGGATGTCGGCCTGGAGTGCCAGGACAAGCTGTTCACGTACTGGCCGGACGCGACCACGGTCAACCTGGCCCCGGACGGGCGCAATGATCAGCTGATCTCGGTGTACGGCGACACCGGGTCATTCGACATGGCTCTGGGCGGCCAGAACAGCTTCACGTACGACACGGCCGGCAACCGGCTGACGATGACCGGCCCGCCGGTCGCGGACTTCCCAACCGGCCGCACTACAACGCTGACGTACACCACCGCGACCACGGCCGCGATCGGTGGCGGGTTCACCCCACCCGGCCTCCCGCTGACCGTGACGTCGGCCGGTGGTGCGGTGCAGCGCACCGACTACAACGCAGCCGGCGACGCGGTGAAGGTCACCGACGCGGGCGGGCTGGTCATCGAGTTCACCTACGACGGACTCGGGCGGGTCAAGCAGCAGAAGGTGCTTGCGCCGGGCTACCCGAGCGGACTGATCACGACCTATACGTACGACCCCGACGGGCAGCCGGTGGAGATCACCGAGCCAGCCACGACGAACGCGGTGACCGGCGCCGTGCACACGACGCGCACGACGGACACGTTCGACGCGGACGGCAACGTGCTGTCCCGCACGGTGAGCGACCTGACGGGCGGCGACTCGTCGCGGGTGGTGATCAGCGAATACAACGGCTATGGCCAGCTGGTGAAGAGCGTCAACCCGATGGGTGCGGTGACACTGTACGGCTACGACGCCTACGGCCGACAGAACAGCATGGTCAACTGCGACAGCAGCCCGGCGGCAGGTTCGCCGTGCCCGTCAGGGGACCGGTTGCAGAGCGTCGCGCAGACGTTCGACTCCGAGGGCAAACTGCTCACAAGCACGACCACCGGTGAGGACGGCACCAACGTTCAGGAGACGTCCAACGCCTACTACGCCAACGGCAACCTCGCGACGACCACCGACGCGATGGACTGGACCACCAAATACGAGTACTACGACGACAGCAGCCTCAAGCGGGTCACCAAGACCGACGGCGTCAAAACCACCGTCGTGCGGGAACACACCTACGACTTCGGCGGCCACCCGAAGAGCACCATCCAGAACAACGGCGCCACCAAGACCGACTTCTCAGTGGACAACGCCGGACGCGTCATGTCGCAGTCGGTTGTCGTGGACGGTACGACGCGCTCCACGAACTTCGTCTACGACGCCGACGATCGGGTCATCCGCACGCGGCAGACCGCCGGCAATCAGAACACGGTGCTGGCCGATACCCGCAACACGTACGACGCGATGGGCCGGCTCACCTCCGAACGGACCGCCATCGACGCCGCGGGCGGGCCGGTCGGCTGGTGGACCATGGGGGGCCAGTCACCGACCAACAACTCCTACTTCGTAGCCGACATGTCCGGCTCACAGCACCACATTGAGGCCTACTCCGCCGACTTGGTGAACGGACCAACAGTCAGCGGCGGGTACGCCAACTTCCGCGGCGGCTCCTTGGACACGGAGACGCCGGTGCTCAACACGACCGGCTCCTACTCCGTGTCGGCCTGGGTCAAACTCAACTCCATCACGGGTTTCCAGACAGCGGTAGCGCAGACCGGCAACAACCATGGCGCCTTCTTCCTGCAGTACAGCCAATACTGGGGCGGCTGGGCGCTGCACATGCCATCGTCCGACTCGGCGAGCCCAGCCACCTATTACGGCGCGAAGTCGACGAACGCCCTCGTGGCGAACCAGTGGGTGCACCTGGTCGGGGTGTTCGACGGCAACACCAAGCGGATGTCCATCTACGTCAACAACGTCCGCGGCACCGACTCCAGCAACCCGACCCCATTCAACTCGACGGGCGGCCTGGAGATCGGCGGCGCCAACGTCGGCGGCATCTCCGACAGCTTCAACGGCTCGATCGACAACGTCCAGGTCTACCAGCGGGCGCTGACCGACGGCGACGTCAACACGTTGTGGAGCAGCGGCAACGGCCGTACCAACACCGCAGTGGCGAACTCGCCCGAGCTGTCCACCTACTACACCGTCGACCAGCGTGGGCTGGTGACGGACATGGTGGACCCGAACGGCAACACCACCTCGTACAAGTACGACGAGGACGGAAATCTCACCGAGTCCCAGGCGCCGTCGGTGACGGTCGAGAGCTACGGCACGACCGGTCTGGTGATGCGGCCGACGACGAAGGTCGGGTACAACGCCTTCGGCGAGGCAGTCGAGCAGCAGGACCCGCTCGGCAACGTGACCCAGGCCCGCATGGACGCGAACGGACGGCCTTGGAAGACGATCCTGCCGTCCTACACACCGCCGGGCGGGTCGCCGATCGTCGACGCGAGCAGCACCACCGTGTACGACAAGCTCGGCCGGGTCACGTCCACGACGAACCCACTGGGCAAGACAACCGCGTACGAGTACGACACCCTCGGCAACGTCACCAAGGTGACCGGCCCGACCGGCAAGATCACGACGGCGAAGTACGACAAGGTCGGTGACCTCGTCGAGACCGTCGACCCGACCGGCGCGAAGACCACCGCCACGTACGACTACCTCGGCCGGAAACTGACCAGCACGCAGATTGTCCGGCAGCCCACGACGGTGTCGAACACGACGACGTACGACTACGGCACCGGCGTGTACGGCACCCAGCCTGCGGCGGGGCCGTGGCTGCGGAAGGTCACCTCACCCGGCCTCGTCACCGCCGAGATGACCTACAACAACGCCGGTGAACCGGTCACGAGCAAGGACGGCGCCGGGAACATCACGACGACGACCTACGACGGGCTCGGCCGTCCGATCATCGTGAAGAACGCCGACAACACGGCGACCGACATGCTCTACGACGGTGCCGGCCGCACAACCCGAACCCGACAGTTCGACAATGCCAACAACGTCCTCGCGTCGCAGTTCGCCGGGTACGACGACAACGGCAACCTGCGCACCGTCAAGGACGGCCGCGGCAACACCACGACGTTGACGTACGACGCGTTGAACCAGGTGAACGGCGAGACGCAGCCGATCACGGCCACAACCTCGATCAACACGTCGTTCGGCTACGACGCGGCCGGACACCAGACCCGGTTCACCGACGGGCGGAGCAACCAGTTCTGGACGACCTTCAACACGTGGGGTCTGCCAGAGTCGTACATCGAGCCGGCAACGTCGGCGCATCCGGCTGCGGCGGATCGGACGTACACCACGGTCTACGACGCCGGCGGGCGTGCCGTCACGCAGGCGTTGCCGGGCGGTGTGCAACTGACCAATACGTACGACGATCTCAACCAGGTGACCGGCCAGTCCGGCACCGGCGCCGAAGCGTCGACGGTGGCGCGCTCGTTCGGGTATGACGATGCCGGCCGGATCACATCGCTGTCCGTACCGGGCGGGACGAACACCGTCACGTATGACGACCGTGGTCTGCCGCTGAGCATCACCGGCCCGGCGGACGCGACCGCGTACACATACAACAACGACGGCAACATGGTGTCACGCACCGACGCTGCTGGCGCCACCAACTTCACGTATGACACGGCGGGCCGGCTCAAGACGGCGGCGAACGCGACAACGAACATCAACCTGTCGGTCGCGTACAACACGATGAACCAGCCGTCGACGATCACCTACGGCGCGAACAACAAGAAGCGGACGTTTACGTACGACTTGCTGCACCGGGTGACCAACGACACCGTCACGTCGTACGACGGCACTGTCACCCAAGGCAACATCGCCTACGAGTACGACCTCAACAACAACATCACCAAGAAGACCACCACCGGGTTCACGGGTGCGTCGGTCAACTCGTACTCGTACAACTTCGCCGACCGGCTCACGTCGTGGACCTCTGGTTCGACGACGACGAACTACGCCTACGACGCGTCGGGCAACCGGACCCAGAACGGTGCGAAGACGTTCAGCTACGACCAGCGCAACCGGCTGCTGTCACAGAGCGGCGGCACCTCGTACAGCTACACCCCGCGCGGCACGCTCAGCGTCACCTCCGGCCCGGGCGGCGTCTACAACACCACCGCGGACGCGTTCGGGCAGGTCATCACCCAGCAGGCCGCCGGGGGAAACAGGACGTACGACTACGACGCGGTCGGCCGGGCGGTCAAGGCCGGGTTCAAGTACAGCGGCCTGGGCAACGACCTCGCCGACGACGGCACCACCAAATACGCCCGAGGCCCGGCCGGAGAGCTGCTCGGTGCCGCCGACGGCGGCGGAACGATCCCGCGGTACGTGTGGACTGACCTGCACACCGACGTTGTCGGGCAGTTCAGCGCGACCAGTTCCGGTCTGACCGGCTCGGCGGCCTATGACCCGCTCGGTACGGTCCTGGCCAAGACCGGCCTGATCGGCCGCCTCGGCTACCAGTCGGAGTTCACCGAACAGGCCACCGGCCGGGTCAACATGCTGGCCCGCTGGTACAACACCGACACCGGCCAGTTCGACACCCGCGACACCGCCTCCAATAACCCGGTCCCGGCCTCGATCAACGCCAACCGCTACCAGTACGGCGACGGCAACCCACTGACCACAACCGACCCCACCGGACACTGGGGCTTCTCGCTCAAGAGCGCCTGGAACGCGGTGAAATCAGTGGCGGCCCCGGCCGTTAACGCCGCCACCAGCGCCTTCAACTACGTTGCCTCCGGTCAGGCGTGGCAGGACGTCAAGGCCGCATCGAGTTGGGTGGCCGACAAGGCGGTCAAGGCCACGAAGGCGGTCGTCGACTCATCGTCGAAGTGGGTGCAGAAGAAGGTCAGCGCCGTCAGGGACAAGGTCAACGACGTCAAGAAATGCATGTCCGGCGGCGTGACCAAGTGCGTCAAAGACACCGCGAAAGCCGCGGGGAAAGCCATCGGCGACACGGTGAAGAACACCGTCAAGGCGATCCGTGAGGACCCGTGGAAGTTCATCGCTACCGCGGCGGTGAGCATCGCGGCGACGGTCGCGGTCGGCGCGCTGTGCGCCACCGGCGTCGGCTGCCTGATCGTCGCCGGCGCGGTCGCCGGGGCGCTGTCGTCCGGCACCGGCTACATGATCGACGTCGGCCGTGGTGACGCCGAGTTCTCCTGGAGTGGCCTCGCCGACACCATGATCCAGGGTGGCCTCGACGGCGCTCTGAGCGCCGGCGTCGACAAATTCACCGGCGGCGCCAGCAAATACATGGGCAAGGGCGCCAGCGCCGCCATGCCGAAACTCTTCGGCGGCGGAGGCAGCAAGGCCAACCTGCCCAACCCGACCCGAGCCTCCTCGGCCGGCGGCGGTGGCCGACCTGGAGCGTCGGCGCCTTCCGGCCGAGGCGGGGGATCAACGGCCTCCGGCGGCTCGCCGTCGCGCGGCGGCAGTGCATCGCGCGGAGGTGCGGGCGGCTCGTCGGGCGACTACGTGGGACGTCACCGAGCCCCTGACTGCAAGAACAGTTTCGACCCGTCGACGCACGTGCTCATGGCCAACGGCTCGACGAAACGGATCGAGGACGTCAAGGTCGGCGACTGGGTGATCGCGGCGAACCCGGATACGGGTTCGCTCGAGGCGAAGCGTGTCGAGGTTCTACACAGCAACCAGGACACCGACCTCACCGACCTCACGATCACCGTTGAGCGCGGCGATGCAGACGAGACCGAGGTGCTGCAAACCACCTGGCGGCACCCGTTCTGGGACGAGACCTCCGATGCCTGGACGGCAGCGCAAGATCTGAAGCGGGGCGACCGCGTACGTACAGCCGACGGGTCAGTCGCGACGATTGTTGCGGTTGCCAACCGCGTCGGCGTCGCCGAGATGCTGAATCTGACCATCGCCGACCTCCACACCTACTACGTCATCGTCGCGAACGTAGCCGTCCTGGTTCACAACTGTGGCGAAACCCTGGACAGGGCGGAGGAGCTTTACGGTACTCGCGACAAGTCCAAATCTTCGGTAGCGGTGGCGCGTGTACGGCCGATCGGCAGCACCGATCCGGCCGACGATCGGACTTGGATTGCGACCGAACAACCTGGTCTACCCAAAGAATGGGACAGCAGGCGCGGTGGGACGAATCCGTTCCAGAACGGTGAGGAATACATCGACGGTCCCGGTCATGGTGAACAGGTGCTGAACGGAGAAATGATACGACGCGGGTACTGGCCGATCGAGGTGGCATCCTCGACTAACATGTGTCTCGCACGACACGAAGGATGCTTTGAGCTGTGGGAGGAGTGGGGTCTGGTGCCAAGTCAGGTGGGCGCTCGTTCGTCGAATACGGCAGGCTACTCAGACTATCGACTGATGGTGCGCCCAGGGTCTCCGCTCGATACCCGGCCGCCTCGGTAGCGAAAGAGAGTGGCAATGACGAACGGGCTTCCACAGCTGGAGGCGCTCCAGTCGCCAGAGCAGGTGCGGATGTATGGCGGCCTCAGTGCCACGCGGCTGGCTGAGGTTGCCAAAGTCGGGCAGCTTCCGATCGCCATTCACCTCGATCGGTTTTTGGATGCTGTACTCGCTGGTGACGGCCATGGCGATCCGGACGACACGAAGGCGCTGCTGAGGTTCAATCGACTCTTCTTCGGCGATGACGTCATGATTGTTGAGTACTACCAGTCCATCGCGGTTGGCATGGCATTGCAACTGATAGAGCCACTCGACGAGCCGGTCGTCAAGCGCGCAAAACGCCTGATGTTTACCTCCTTCAACGCGTGGAGCTGCCTGGACAATGTGGCAGGCGATGGTTTATCGGAGCCCAGGCTCGATGCAGAAGTCGACCGACAAGCCTCCGACGTGGCAGCTATCCTCCAGTCTGACGACGTGTCGGCGACCTATGCGAGGCTCCTGGGCGAGGCGCGAACAGCCGGACGGGCGGCGTACGCAGAGATGCTGCCGTATGCATCCCGACTGGGTCGGAGGTTCCCGGACGACCGGGCGGGCCCTTGACGTGACGCGCGCTTTTCGCTCGCCGCCGCGTAGTTCGACGCGGCAATGCTCGCCATAGACGATCTAGACGAAGAGGTCGTCGCCGGGTGGCGGAACACCGGCCGCTGATCCGGGTCCGCCGCCGCGGCGTTGACCTCGGCCAGCGCGCCAGGCTCGACCGTCCGTCGTTCGCCGGGCGCGTTGTACGGGCTGGGACGGCTGGGCTACCAGATCGCGGCGAGCACAGTCTGGAAGATCCTGCGCCGGGCAGGCGTCGACCCGGCACCGTGCCGGGCCGGACCCACCTGGCGGCAGTTCCTGGCTGCCCAGGCGCACACGATGCTGGTATGTGACTTCTTCACGGTCGATCCGCAGCAGCTCGACGGCTACGCCTATGCGGCGAACAGCCCGCTGAGCACCTGGTGTGCTGGTCCGCGGCGGCCAGGACGTGCCGGGCGGCGGCGTGGCGGGTGCGTGAGACCCGCATGGTCTTGCCGTCCGCGGCGATCGCCCTTCTGGAGCCGGGCGCCGGCTCGGGAATCCTTGTGGCGAGCCAGGTCCCGATCGCGGCGGCGAGCAGATCGCGGGTCGACGGGCTGGAGCAGTCTGCGGATCAACGCCTCGGACGGCCGCCGGTCTGTGTCGATCCCCAGCGGGATCGGCGTAGGAACCTTGATGATCTTCCGAAGAGGTCATGCCCGTCTTGCTGCCTCCAGGCGAGGCACGTCTACACCAATCACCTCAAGCCGGACACCAACACGACCTTTGCCGGAGCCCTGGGTGTTCATCGGTGTCGCCCAGCAAGGCGACGGAATGGTCAGGCGCAAATCCATCCGACCATGATCGCTCATCGCTCATCGCGCCGTCCCGGCCTCTGCGGGTCGACCTGAGTGCCGACACAGTGAACATCGACATCTACCGATGTTCAGTTTGCCGATCAGACAATGCGGAGTTGCGACTGTAGAAACCCGCTTGCGCACTGTGAAGCGGCAGCTCAAGCGTCCGGACCGCCCGCCAGAAGCATGTTTTAGGAAACCGTTGCTCTATCCCCTGAGCTACGAGGGCGCGAGTCACCAGGGTACCTGCCAGCGCGTACCAACGGATGACAGGGCGTCCCACCCGGTACCAGCGGCTGACAACGCCGATGGCGGCGACCGGTGGAGCACACATGGAGCACACGGATCCGCGGCTGATGGGGCCGGTACCAACCAGTACCGGACGGTGTCAACCGGTACCAAGCGGTGCCATCGACTCACCGAGCACTTTCCGAGCACAGCAGAGATCATCGTAACGCCACCCGCCGGTGTTGACAGCTCATATTGCCGGTCAGCCGATGTCCGTTTGCCGGACTCAGCCACGGCATCGTTGATGCGGAGTCAGATGTCCGGGGCAGGCTCGCGCCTGGTCACCTGCCGCAAGCGCAACCAACCCATCGACTCATCGGCGGGCCGCCGCGCTGGCCGCCGCCAGGCCGGGCAGAGCCGCAGCCAGTGGGTCATCCGATTCCAGGGCAAAGGCGGCAAGGGTCGCCCAGATCCCCACTGCCCGCCCAGCAAGGGGGCCGTGCAATCGGCCCGTTCGGTCGACAGGATGCCTCCATGGTGGCGCTCACGGCGGGGCGGACCTCGCGCTGAAACGGCACGTCACAGCTCCGAACCGAATTTACGAGCCCCACAGGTTCGTCGACGAACTCGCCGACGGCGCCGAGCGGCGCGGCGTGCCCGTCCGGCTGCTCTCGCGGTCCGGCGGGTCCGGCCGTGAAACGGGACCGGCCGCGCCCCGCAGAGGGACGCGGCCGGGCTCGTCGGTCGGGTCAGGCGGCGGCGGAGTCGTCGGTGATGGTGAACACCAGCGGGCCGCCCGGGACGGGCTGGCTGCGGGGGTCGCCGATCAGGCCGTAGAAGCTGCGCAGGCCGCCGGCGTCGGTGAGGTCGAAGCCGATGGTGTAGACGCCCGGGGTGAGCTGCCAGTAGGGCAGCCACAGCGAGGTGGTGACGCTGCCGTCGGCGAGCTGACCGGTGCCGCCGAAGGCCTGGCTGACGACGTTGCCGTTCGCGTCGTACATGTAGTAGCCGACCCCGTTGATCGGGGCGGTCAGGATGTCGGCGTGAATGGTCAGCTGCACATAGGTCGAGCTCAGCTGGCTGAACGGGACCGAGGTCTGGCTGAGCGTGGCGCTGGTCGCGTGCGGCGGGGTCGTGTCCGGAATCCGGGAGATACTCAGGCCCGGGTCCGGCGCGTTGAGGTAGCGGCTGCCGTAGACCGCCGCGTTCGCCGCCCCGTCCACGATGGCGATGCCGGTGATGGTGCAGCCGTCGCTGGAGGTGTACATCCGCAGCGGCACGGAGACGGTGCCGTCGGCCGCGACCGAGGCAGCGCCCCACTGGGGGCACCCGTTGTCGGTGTCGACGTATACCGCGGAGATGCCCTTCGTCGCCCCGGTGACCGTGAAGGTCAGGGTGCTCGTGACGTCGTTGCGCCAGTTGTCGACCGGGTTGGGGCTGACGCTGAAGCCGCTCGCGCTGAGCGTCGTGTCCGACGTCACCGTGACCGACTGGGACTGCGGGTTCTTGTAGGTCGACTGTGCGCCCGAGTTGCTGAACAGGGTGATCTGCGCGACCCGCCAATTGCCCGCGGCCGCGCCGGCTGGCAGCGTCGAGACGATGCCGCACTGGAACTGGTACGGGGCGCTACCGCCGCTGAAAATGCCGCAGGAGGCGCCCGTGCTCCAGTCGCTCGTCGTGTATTCGAACTGGGTGGTCACGCTCTGACCGGCGGGCCCGGCGAGTTTGATCCTGCCCTTCCAGAAGCCCGACTGCCAGTCCTGGACGTCGAAGCTGTACACCACCTCGGCGCTGCCCGCACCCACGTAGACGAAGGGCCGCATCGGGGCGCTGTTCTGGTAGAGCGAGACCGACTGCAGGGACGGGCCGCTCGTGTCCGGCAGGGCGGTCGTCGCGATCGAGGCGCCGAAGGGCTGGAGCTTGGCCGCACCGAACGTGGCTGAGTCGCCGATGCCGTCGTCCAGCGTGATCTTGGTGACGTCCCAGGTCACCGCGGACGAGCTGGCATACTGCGGCACCACGAACGTGTAGGTGTAGGTAGACTCCTGCGGGGTGCCGGAGACGTACCGGACCGGGCCGCAGCAGGTGTTGCCGTAGGAGAACTGGACCACCTGCTCGTGCCCGATGTACGCATTCTGGGCGACATCGTGCATGCGGATGGTCACGTGTCCTACGACCGTCGTCGCGTGCTGGTTCTGGTTCTTGACGGTGAAGGTGAGGTCGTCGGCGACGGCTCCGGCGGTGGAGTTCACAGTCGGCTGCGCGAACGACAGGGCGGAGATCGACAGCTTGCCGGCCGTGGCTTCCGCGGCCTGGGCCGCGGATGCGGCGCCGACGACCGTGCCGGCCGTCACCGCCAGTGTCAACGCCCCGCGGGCTACACCGCGGGCGAAGTTGGAGATCATAAATGTGTTCTACCACCGGTGTCGCCCGGCGTGTGCCCCGACCGACGAGTCCGGCAGACGCCGGAAATCTGCGTAACGGCCCTCCTGGCGCGGGAGTTCGGCGTGGGTGCCGGCCGCGACGATCCGCCCGGGCCGAAGCGCCGGTGACCACCAGCCGGACGAGCAGACCGGCCGCGCCGAACACCACGGCGAACCAGACTCGCTCCCGCTCGGCGGGCCCGGGCGCCGGCAGGGCGCGCTCGACCTCGGCTACCGCCAGCACGATGTGGGGAAGGCGGGGTGTGATTGGCAGCTGAAGTTGCAGGCTGTTGGTGGTACCGACCAGCCGGTTGGGATTGATCACAAGGCGTTGGGTTGTCGGATCGCGTCCGAGCGTGGGTTGGGTCGTCTGGCGGTAGCGATCTATGGCCATCATGGCGGGTTGATCGATGTGTCTGGTCTTGGTTTGGCGGTGATGGACCGCATGGCGAAGTATCAGGGGAATGCTGCGTCGGCGGAGTTGGTGTTGTCGCAGTTGTTGCCGGACTTTGCGGGTGCCGATAAATCATTCGCCCTGTTCAAGCGGCGTGTTGGTATTCGTGAAGGGTTCCGTTAAGTCGACCTTGTCGATGGACCTTCAGGCGCAGGATCCGCCCTCGCTCGGTGATCGGTTCGGGCAGCGGGCGCAGCGGAGCGGCTTGATCCAGGGCCCGGTGCGGTCGATGCCCGTTGTAGAACGACTCGAACTCCCGCAAGGCGTGGAGCAGATGGCGCTGGTGCCATATGAGGGTGCGGTTCAGCAGTTCCCGTCGGCAGGTCTGTATCCAGCGCTCCATGATGGAGTTCATCCGGGGCATCCGGACACCGCTCTTGACGACTCGCAGTCCGGCATCGGTCAGCACAGCGTCGAAGGCCTGCGTGAACTTGGAGTCTCGGTCACGAACCAGGAACCTGGCCCTGCTGTCCACGTCTTCAAGGCCCATGACGAGGTTGCGCCCGAGCTGCACCACCCATGCTGCGGTGGGATGTGCGGTCGCGCCCAGGATCCGGATGCGCCGCGTGGCGTGCTCGATGACCGCGAAGACGTACAGACGCGTCCCGGTCAGCGTGCGGGTCTCGAAGAAATCGCACGCCAGCAGCGCGTCCGCCTGGCTGCGCAGGAAGTCGGCCCAGGTCGTGCTCTGCCGTTGCGGCGCGGGCGCAACGCCGTGCTCGCGCAGAATTTCCCAGACAGTCGAGGCGGCGACCTTGATGCCCAAGGCGGCGAGTTCACCGCGGATTCTGCGGTAGCCCCATGAGGAGTTTCCGCGGGCCAGGCGCAGGACCAGGGCGCGGATCGAGCGGACCGTGGGCGGGCGTCCGCGCCGCTTCGGTGCGCAGGTCGCGGCATGGCGCCGCTTGAGCAGGTCACGGTGCCAGCGCAGGACCGTGTCCGGCCGTACCAGCAGCAGGAGTTGGGATAGCCGCTGCTTGGAGAGGTGGTGGAGCAGGCCGGCGAGCACCACACGATCCGCGTCGGTGAACGCGGGTTTGCCGGCCTGGCGTTGCAGGACGAGGAGCTGGTGGCGCAGGGCGAGGATCTCGGTGTCCTTGTCACGGTCGCTCATGGGCAGGAGCCGCAGCAGCGTGAAGGTGATCGTCGCAGCGAGGTAGGCCAGGCGCAGCAGCAAGTTCCCACCCATCACCCAATGGATCATGGATCAGATCGAAATCACCCGACTTTCTCCGGAGCGCCGCGGGATGCGTCGGCAACAGCGCCGGCTACCTGGTGGCCAGCGAGCGGCCGGTGGGCGAGGCCTTGGCGGTCGCCGCGATCGGCGTGCTGCTGCCGCTCGCCCTGGCTCGTGGCGCCAAAGCAAGGCGATCGGCTCGGCGAGCTTCATCACGGTCACCGGCCCCGCCTCGCACGCTGTGGCGCTCAACATCGCCGGCGTCCAGCCCACGACGAACACGTACCTGAGCGTGTGGCCGGCCGACGCAACCCGTCCGACGTCCAGCACCCTCAACCTCAACCCCGGCGAGATCCGCGCCAACGCGGCGATCACCGGGCTCGGCAGCGGCAACCGATTCAACGTGTACAACACCGGGGGTTCGACGAACGTCGTGGTGGACGAGGCCGGGACGTTCGATCCGCTGGCGGGCATGAACTTCCCGACGGTGACGGCCCCGACGGCCGGCACGCCCCAGATCGGTCCGTGACCCCAGGCGGCGCCTTCTTCGCTTTCGAGGAGGGCGTCGCACGGCAGAGATGTCCTCAATGGACTGATTAACGAATACTCCTAGGCAGCAAAGCGAGAGTGGCCTGTCGGGCTCTCCATGTCGGCTGACATTGACGTCGCGCGGTGCAGGTCGCAAGATTCAGGCGGCTGCTCATGCGCGGGACGCGCGGCAGCCGCACATTCGCCTCAAGCGGGGGTTTCATTACAATGCGTTCACGTCGCATCACTGCGATCGCCCTGTCCGTGCTCGCGGTGACAGGGAGTTTCGTTGCTTTTCAGCCCCTCACCGCGTACGCCACGGAGCCGGGGACCGATGGTCTTCTGGCGACGTCATCGAACGCCGGCACGTACATTGGCAACGCCGACGGAACGGGACAGCACGTGCCGACTGCGTTGTCCTCGGCGCTATTCGCGACCTGGTCGTCCGACGGCAGCCGCATCGCCTGGCACAATGGCGCCGGAACCGCCAGTCTCGTGGTCAGCGACCCGGACGGCACCAACCAGGTGTGGATCCCGGACACCGCCTTCTCAGAGAGTCCCACGTGGTACGACTCGAACACCAAGCTGGTGTTCGATGACTATTCGAGCATCACCACCAGCTATCAACAGCTTTACGTCGCGTCGGTGCTCGGCAGCAGGTCGAAGACCCCGCTGTTCGCAACGGACACGGGATGCGCTGACACTCGTCCGCTCGCTCGCGGAAACTTGATCGCATTCACGCGCTCATGCACCTCGTCGCCAAAGCAGGTCTGGCTCTACGACAAGACGGCCGGTACTGCGCACAAGGTGCTCGACAACGCATCCGACGGGGATATCTCGCCGGACGGCACCAAGATCGTCTTCAGTCGACGCACGTCCACGTACGGGACCGATCTGTTCGTGTCTGCGATCGACGGCTCCGGAGTCACCCAGCTCACCACCACGGGAGCCGCGGGGGGAAAGACTCATGCGGTTCCGGTGTGGTCCCCGTCGGGCACTCGCATCGCGTACTACAGCAACGGCGGGCCTTCCGGCCAGGGCACGGAGATCTTCGATATCGCAGCCAAGACCGAGACGGTCTGGCTCGCCTCGAGCTGGGGCTTTCCCTCCTGGCAGCCCATCAACCCCTCGGCGCCGAAGCCGCCTACGGTGCTGAATGATCGTGACACCTATTACCCGATGTCGCCGTACCGCATCATGGACACCCGCTCCGGCGTGGGAGCGCCGAAGGGTGCGGTTGGCAACGGCGGCACGGTGAGCCTGCAGATCACCGGTGCGGGTGGTGTGCCCACCGACGCCTCGACGGTGGTGCTGAATGTGACGGTCACCGAGCCCACCGGCCCGGGATTTGTCACGGTCTACCCGTCCGGTGTGGCCCGGCCGACGGCCTCGTCGATCAACTACGCGAAGGGCTGGACCGGGGCGAACTCGGTCACCGTGAAGGTCGGCGCGAACGGCAAGGTGGATCTGTACAACGCTGGCGGCCCGGCGCAGATCATCGCGGACGTCTTCGGCTACTACACGAAGGGCCACGACTGCTGCTCGGTCTACTCGGGCGGGCAGTATCACCCGTTGGCTCAGCCGGTCCGTCTGACCGATACCCGGGATTGGGGGATCGGCCGGGTCCCGGCCGGGAACTACATCAACTCCGTCGCTTCCTGGGACAGCAGCATCGACCCGCACGTGCGTGCGTTCGCGGTCAACGTCACGGCCACCGACCCGACCGGGGGCGGTTACCTGACGGCCTGGAACGGGTACACGGGCGGCCTGCCCAACACGTCGACACTGAACTACACGGCGAACGCCACCGTGCCGAACTTCGCGGTGGTCCCGACCACGCCTTGCAACAACTGCGGCAGTGCCAGCGGGCTGCCGTCGATCGGCGTCCACACCAGCACCAACGCGCACATCATCGTCGACATCGTCGGGTTCTACGACGACGGTACGCTGCCCGGCGGGCTGCGGTTCACGCCGATCGTGCCGACCCGGATCGTGGACACCCGCAGCGGGGGTGGCTGGCCGTCGCGGCTCGGGCCGGGCGCCACGGCATCGATCAAGCCCCCGGCCTTGATCGCGACCGTCGACACGTGGGCGCTGGCGACGAATGTGACCGCGGTGCAGCCGACCTCGGCCACGTACCTGACGGTCTGGCCGTCCGGAGCGGCAAGGCCGGGTACGTCCAACCTGAACCCGACGGCCGGATCGGTCGTGCCGAACGCGGTGCAGACCATGATCGGCGCGGACGACAAGTTCAACATCTTCAACGCCGGCGGCTACTGCGACGTGGTCGTGGACGTGGTCGGAACCTTCTACCAGTCCTCGTCCTCGTCCTCGGCGGCCGGCAGCCAGTTGGCCCCCGCACCGGTGACGCTGACGCAGTTCAAACGGCCCTAGCACGGCGAACCCGGTAACGCGTCTGATGTCTCCCGTCGCGGACGCGTTACCGGGTTCAGACCTGCTTGCCGCTAAAGCTGCTGACGTCCACTGACCCGATCGGACCGGACCTCTCAGAGCTAGGCGACTGCCGCTAGTTGGTATGTCATGCGAAGCAGCACTCCGATCATCGACCTGGCAGAGACGGCTGGACGTCTCGCTCGCACGGCCGCTGGCTGGCCGGGCTGCGCGACGACCCGTCGAGGACGACGAGGTCTGGCACGCGGCGGCGCAGCGCATTGCCTGTCATTCTCACGGCCGTCCACCGGTCGCGCACCCGGTCACCGACAAGGCATGCCCGGACTTCACCTGCATATCAAACATGAGCGTGCGACTCGGCAGTGGCTTCTACATGATCGGTTGCTCGCCGGTTGCTCGGATGTTCGCGACCTGGTGCGGACCGAAGCGGACATTGCAGGAATTTCGCCTGCGATGCAAAGTGGGATTCGGTGTTTGCGGAGAGCTTTGCCCGCTGACCAGCACGGACGTCGCCGGATCAACTCGGGCGCCCTGTGTCCTGCACGGAATTTTCGTGGCTGTGCTTGAACTTTAGCCAGTTGATCGTCCACTTCGGACTTTTAACCCGTAGGTCCCGCGTTCGAGTACGTCCGCTCGATTGAGGCTTCCTGAGAAGGCTTCGTCGTGTAGTGGCACGCAGGGGATCTCGGCTGCTCTGGCCACTCAATGTTGCATGACACTGCCTGTCTGCCGCCGCGCCAAGACCGCATCGATGGGATATCCCGCGGCTGCACTGCCGTCGTGGGAAAGACCAGGCAACAGTGGGGATCGTGCGATGCGCGGGCAGCCCACAGCAGGAAATCTATCGGCATAGAATGATGTCGTGCCCATCGAGCACACGAACCCGCGTCTGCGACGGTAACCAACGTTTCGAATGCCATGAAACGGCAGGTCGCGCGCGTACCGCCATGATCGTGTCAGCGGGTCCAGCGCAGACGTCGGATGGTCCTCGGCGGGGCGGTCTCTGGCATCGCCGTCGCGGTGGTCGTGACCGCGTTGGCCTGGTCGGCCGACACGCCGCAAGCGCCCACCACGCAAGCCGCGCAGACCGGCGCCGAACACGTGTCATCTCCACCGTCCTTGCCAACCGGCCCTGCGGCCGCCGACGGCTGCGGCGCCATGCCCTTGACCGAAACGCTCGCGCGAGCGCGTCAGGCCGGAGCCTCAATTGTCCTTGCGCATGGCACGCTGACCGGACGCAGCACTGCCGATCCGGAGGTACAGGCGGAGATGGTGCTCGACGGCGTGGAAACGCTCGCCGGTCCACCGGTGGCCGACCGCACCACGGTCTGGCTGTCCGCGGCCAGGGGACCGTCCGGTCCGATCCCAGGCGCCGACGCCGGCGCGCTGTTCGGCATCGTCTGGCCGCAGCGGCTGACCAACTGGCCGACCGGCACGACGCTGCGGGTCGCGCCGCTTGTCGACCAGCAGGTCATCCTCAGCAACGCCGGCTGCTGGGGCGCGGAAGGGCAGCCCTTCACCGGAAGGCTCGCCGAGGTTCCGGGCTCCGACTCCTACACTCGCGCCGCCCGGACCGGATTCACCGCGGTTCCCGTCAACACCGTCGGGCATGCGGCCACGGGCTGACCGGCCCCGCGCAGCGGCCGCACGCGGGCCGTTGCTGCCGGTGTCGGCCGATGGCGTCGTGCATCGGATGGAGGCTGCTTGCGCCGTTGCGCCAGATGTTGACTACGTACGTGACGTACGTGGAGACCTTCTGCTCGTCGTCCCTGCTTGACAGGTCGAATCCGCTGCTACAGAGGTTGAATGGTCAGGGTTACGGCGGTTCGGGGTCGAGGGTCGGGCCGGTGTGAGTGACGAAGCCGGCCGGAGGGCGGGGCGGTACCGGATGCGCTTGAGCCGGTTCTTCGCCAGCGCTATCGGGCCATTTTGTCGACGACCTCATTGGTCGATAGCACCGCATGGGCAAGGAACTGGTAGTTGATGACGGCAGCCTGATAGCCGTCGCCCCAGTCCGGATGCCGAGGGCCCGCGGTGGCGTCCCTGACGACGGCGATCTCAAAGCCCTGTTCGAGGAACTCGCGCAAATGCGATTCGACACACATGTTCGCTAGCATGCCGCCGAGGACGATTTTGTTGATGCCTTGCTTGCGCAGTTGCAGTACAAGGTCATTGTTTTGCGGTCCGAACACTTTGTGTGGGCTGACGACGACCGTCTTGCCGTCCTCGATGTAGGGCTTGAAACGATCCAGCCAGTCCGCTCCAGAATTCGCGAATCCGGTCAATTCGAGTGGGTCGGGCCGGTCGAAGGTGCGCGTCTCGAGTTCCTCGGTCTCCAGCGGGCCGTTGAATTGCCAGGCATGGTCCGGGGGATAGAAGTAGTGGGGTGAGATGAACACTTTGTAGTCGTGCTGTTTCGCGGCCTTGAAGATACGCTCCATGTTTTCGACGGTCCGGTTCTCCGTCACGCTGGCCCCGACCGCCGCCCAACTTGTTCCGTCTTCGCTCAGTACGTCGTTCTGAGGATCTGTGTACACAACCGCAGTGTCGGCCTGTCGGATCTCCATCGTCACCCCTCCGTGAATTCTACGTGTCAGCGCAGGGCCGTAAAGCTTCTGCGGTTCGCGTATCTCCAGGGCCTCGGATACCCATTGCGGGTTGCCGTAACCACCCTGCGGGTCGCGCCCCGGAAGACCCATGGCTCGGCGCATCGTATGGATGGCGCAGCAAAGCGGGTACCCCCCATCCACGGATGACAATGTTTTCGGAGTTGGCTGCCGAGCACCCAAGGTAGATTTGTGCCTTCCGGGCCCCACTCGACGAGGGTCAACGCTCGAGCCCGCTCGGCAACGAAGTAGTCGGTACGCGCACGTCGACAGGCGAGTCACGACAAACGAACTCCCGTCACAAGCGCGCGGCACCGTCAGCCGTTACCGACACTGCGGCCTCAGCGGACCACCTCGGCCGGCCGTCAGAGCGTGGGGTGCTGGTCGCGGACCGGGCTCAAGGATTCCAGCAGCGTGGCGAGGTACAGGATGGTCGACTCTGAGTACCAGCTGGCGGCCAGTTGCACACCGATCGGCATGCCCTCGCTGCTCGTGCCGAATCGCATGGACAGGGCCGGGAGTCCCGTCAGGTTGAACGGTACGGTCGTCGAGCTCACGTGGAAGGCCTCCATCGTCCGGCCGTCGAGGGTGAACTGCGTGAGGCCGTGCGCGTGCGCGGGGATCGTCGTGACCGGGAGCAGGAGCGCGTCGTACTGCTGGAAGTACTCCGCGAAACCGTCCCGGAGCCGCTCGATGCCTTGTTCGGCCGAGACGTAGTCCTTCACGGAGGTGTCGGGTGTGGCGAGCATGGTCCTCGAGTACCTGAACATCTGGTCCTCGTGACCCGCGGTGACCTCCCGCATCGCCGGTTTCATCTCCATGACGTGCTGCCGGGTGAAGAGCTCGAGGGGGTTGTCCCGCTCGAGCGCCGGGATGCTCACGGCATCAACTCGGATCCCCGCTCCTTGCAGGGCATCCGCGGCCTGCTGAACAGTTGCCGCGACCTCGGCGTCGATCGGACCGAGTCCCGAGTCGACCAGCCAGCCGACGCGGACGGGCCGGTCCGGCGAGGCGCCCACGCCGGCGTCGAACTCGCGCGGTACGGTCGCGAAGCCGTCGGCGCCGTCAGGACCGGACAGCAGCGAGTACGCCAGTGCGAGGTCGCGGATGGTGCGGGCCATGGGGCCGGCGTGCCAGTCACGACGCGGCTCCCGCGGCCAGACCCCCGTCATCGGTATGCGTCCGTGCGTTGGTTTGAGGGCCGCGATACCGGTGTCGGCCGCCGGCCCGCGTACCGAGATGGACAGGTCACTTCCGATTCCGAGCGGTGACATCCCAGCCGCAATCGCCGCGGATTCCCCGCCGCTCGAACCGCCGGCGCTGCGGTTGAGGTCCCAGGGGTTGTTCGTCCGGCCCGTCAGGAGGTTGTCGGACTCGATCCAGTACGCGAACTCCGGGAGATTGGTCTTCGCCAAGAGGATCGCACCCGCGCGCTTCATGCGCGCCACGCTGGTGGCGTCCGTATCCGGGATACGTCCGGCGAAGATCGGTGAACCCCGCTGGGTGAGCACGCCGGCGGTGTCGAACGAGTCCTTGACCGTGAACGGCACACCGTGCAGCGGCCCTACCTTCGCACCCGCCGCGAGCTTCTCGTCTGCCGCCCTCGCGGCGTCCAGTGCACCGTCCACGACCGTGACGACAGCGTTGATCTTCGAATCCACGGCCTTGATGCGGTTGAGGTGCGCCTGAACCACCTCGACAGATGAAGCCCTCCTGGTGCGGATCAGCTCGGCGAGTTCGATCGCATCGAAACGGTTGAGGTCCGTGGTCACAATGGATTCCTCTCGTACTCCGGCCTTACTGAGGAATCCTTAAACCTCTGCGGCGGACCCGAACCCGAACATGAAGGTTTCGCCCAGATTCTCCTGTCCGGGTGAATGCGGGTGGTGCACCGCGATGGCGCCGATCGGCCCGTCTTGCACCGACGGTGGCCCCGGGGTTCGCCCGGGGCCACCATGCGGGGTTCAGCCGCAGAAGGTGAAGACCTCCTGGCGGAACTCTGACTGGGACTGGACGAGGTATTCGGGGCTGTGAGCCCCGCCCCAGCGGATGCACTTGCCTGCGGCGTAGGCCTTGACCGCGGCGTAGTACTTGAACTCGCCGCTGTCCTGGATCCAGCCCTTGCCGTCGCCCTCGACGTCGATCTCGGCCACGACGGGCGACGCGGTGCCCGCTTCCCATTGCACGATGGTGGCCACGCAGTTGTAGCCCGCGCGGTACATGACATAGATCTTCGCGGCGTTGCGGACCACGCCGTAGTAGTAGAACGTCAGCTGCTTGGTGGCCAGCTGGGTCCAGCCGGTGCCGCCGCAGGCGCTCTGGGCGTTGTACGGGTTGGTCGGGTAGGCCGCGACGGCCGCGTTCGGGGCCAGGGTGAGCGCCAGCGCGGTCACCAGGCCCACCAGGCCGAGGCGAACCATCGACCTGCGCAGGAGGGTCTTCACAACTTGTCCTTTCGCTACGACCGCATCGGTCGCGTCGAGATGGTGATGCACATCCGCCGTACCGAGGCCCGGCAGATGATCATGATGATGTGAGGCATACTCGCCACGCGGACTGAGATCGTCCTGAGATCGCGATGAAATGGCAGGTCAGCCTGCTGATCAGCGACCGACCGGGAGGGGACACGGATGACCGGCACCGAGATCCGTCTGCTGGGCCCGGTCGGCGTGTGGCACGGCACCCGCCTGCTCGGCCCGACCACCGCGCAGCAGCGCTGTGTGCTGGCCATGTTGGCCCTGGAGGTGGGCCGGCTGGTGCCGGTCGACCGGCTTGAGCTGGCGCTGTGGCGGGACAGTCCACCCGCCTCGGCTCGTAACGCCGTGCAGGGCAATGTGGCCGGCCTGCGCAGGCTGCTCGCCGAGGTCGGCGGCGCCGGGATCACGACGTCGAGCGGCGGGTACCTCCTGGCCGCCGACCCGGACCTGATCGACCTGCACCGGTTCCGGTCGCTGGTGGACCGGGCGCGCGGCGCCGGGCCCGCCGAGGCGTACGAGCTGCTGGGGGCCGCTCTGGCGGTGTGGCGCGGCCCGGTCCTGGCCGATGTCGCCGGTGACTGGCTGCCCGCGTCGGTGGGTCCGGGTCTGGCCGAGGAGCGGTTCGCGGCGCTGGAGGCGCGGATCGACCACGCCCTGCGCCTCGAGCTCCACAACGAGGTGGTCACCGAGCTGTCCCCGCTGGTCGCCCAGAATCCGTTCCGGGAGCGCCTGGCCTGGCAGCTGATGACGGCGCTGCAGGGCTGCGGCAGGCGGGCCGACGCCCTTGAGGTGTTCCGCACCGTCCGGCAGCGTTTCGTCACCGAGCTGGGCATCGAGCCGGGACCCGATCTGCGGCGGGCCCAGTGGCTGGCCCTGCGGGGACAGGCCGAGCCCGCCCCGCCCCGGGAGGTGGTCCACCGGCCGGAGCCGCCCCGGCAGTTGCCCGCCGATGTCGTCCCGTTCGTCGGGCGGGTGGAGCAGCTGGCGCTGCTCGACTCGATGATCACGCCGACCGGTCCGGAGCCGTTCCGGACTGCGGGGATCGCCGCGATCAACGGCACCGCGGGGGTGGGCAAGACCGCCCTCGCCGTGCACTGGGCACATCGGGTCTGCGGTCACTTCCCCGACGGCCAGCTGTACGTGAACCTGCGCGGTTTCGATCCGGGCGAGGCGATGGGCCCGGCCACCGCGATCCGCGGCTTCCTCGACGCCCTGCACGTCCCGGCCGGGCGCCTCCCGGCCGACCCGCAGGCGCAGGCCGGCCTGTACCGCAGCCTGCTCGCGACCCGGCGCATGCTCGTCGTCCTGGACAACGCCCGCGACGCCGAGCAGGTCCGCCCGCTGCTGCCCGGCGCGGCGTCACTGACGATCGTGACCAGCCGCAATCCGCTGCTCAGCCTCATCGCGATCGAAGGCGCGCGGCCCGTGGGGGTCGCGCTGTTCACCGAGGAGGAGGCCGGTGAGCTGCTCAGCGGGCGCCTCAGCGGTGAGCGGGTCGCCGGTGAGCCGAAGGCGGCGGGGGAGATCGTAGCCAGGTGCGCGAGGCTGCCGCTGGCGCTGGCGATCGCGGCGGCGCGGGCCGCAGCCCATCCCGCCTTTCCGCTCAGCGCGCTCGCCGCGGAGCTGCGTGAGGCGAGCGGCGGCCTGGCACGGTTCACCGCCGGCGACCCGGCCACCGATCTCCGGGCGGTCCTGTCCTGGTCGTACCGGACCCTCAGCGAACCGGCCGCGAGGCTGTTCCGGCTGCTCGGGCTGCATCCCGGTCCGGAGGTCGGGGTGGCGGCCGCAGCGAGCCTTGCCGGGGCCGCACGGCCGCACACCGAGATCCTGCTGCGCGAGCTGGCGGACGCGCACCTGGTCACGGAGCAGGCACCGGGCCGGTTCACCCGCCACGATCTGCTGCGGGCCTACGCGAGCGAACTCGTGGGCGCCGCGGAGACCGAGGCGCAGCGGCTAGCGGCGGTCCACCGCCTGCTCGACCACCAACTGCATTCCGGGCAGGCGGCGGCTGCCCTGGTCAACCCCAACCGCGATCCGATCCACACCGACGATCCCGTTTCCGGGGTGGAGCCCGAGGGTTTCGCCGACGCCGAGCAGGCCCAGTCCTGGTATGCCCGAGAAGGTGCCTGCCTGTTCGCCTCGGCGGGCCTGGCCGAGCGGTTCGGTTTCGACGGCCACGTGTGGCGTCTGGCGTGGACCCTGGAGGAGGCCTACCTGCGCAGCGGACGCTGGGATGACCTGGCCGCCGCCCATGCCACCGCACTGCGCGCGGCGGTCCGCCTCGACAACCAGGTGGCGCGGATGCAGGCGCACCAAGGGCTGGCCCGTGCCCACGCCGCGCTGGCCGACTACGACCGCGCCCGCCAGCACCTGCGGCAGGCCCTACGGTTGTGCGCGGAGACCGGCGACCGGGCCGGGCAGGCGCGCGCCCATCTCGGACTCGGCTGGACCTACGACCGGCAGGGCCGCTACACCGCCACGCTGCGCCACGCGGGCCGGGCCCGAGACCTGTACCGGGCGCTCGACCACCAGGTCGGGTACGCGCGAGCGCTCAACTGCGTCGGGTGGAGCCAGGCCAGGCTCGCCCGCTACGACGAGGCGCTGGCCAACTGCCGGCGGGCCGTGGCGATGTTGCGGGAGGCGCGCGACCAGATCGGTGAGGCCAACGCGTGGGACAGCATCGGGTTCATCCACCACCGGCTTGGCGACCACCGGCGGGCGGTCAGCTGCTATGAGCAGGCCGTGAGCGGACACCGGCGGCTGCGTGACCGGTCGGCGACCGCGGCCACCCTGGCCCGGCTCGGCGACACCCACTTGGCGACCGGGGACCACCGCTCGGCCCGCCGGGCGTGGCGGCACGCCCTGAGCATCATGACCGAGCTGGGCCACGCCGAGGCCGCTGTCCTGCGGGTCAGGATGGACGGGTTGTACGGGCGGGTCGGCGAATCTCCACATGAGACGTAGGGCAGCGCCTCGGTCGACCGCCGTTCAGCCCCGGCGTTGCCGGTAGCCGGGGTGGACCCCGGCGGTGAGGTTCTGTTGCTGCGCCATCCGCGTCAGCAGCTCGCGCAGGGTGGCGCGCTCCACTGTGGTCAGTGCCGCGCACAGGTCATCCTCGTGCGCCCTGCCGATCGCGTCCAGGCGGCGTTTCAACTCCTGCCCGTCGTCGGTCAGGTACAGGGCGTACGCGCGGCGGTCGGGCTCGCCGCGTCGGCGCTCGACGAGACCGCGCTGCTCCATGGTGTCCACGAGGGTGACGAACCGGCTGGGCGGCATGCCCAGTCGCTCTGCGTACGTCTGCTGACTCTGGCCCGGCACCTGCGCGAGCATCCGGAGCAGCCCGGCCTGAGGCGGTGTCAGGTCCAGTTCGGCCACGCGTTGCGCGAACGCCGTTGTGGCGTGGGCGCCTAACTGCGCGAGCAGGAACGCTGCGCCGCCCCACGATCGATCTTCTCGGTCAGGCACCGGCCTATCCTAGCGGTTGGTAAATCGTACACACTCGTATATGGTACCTATGCGTACATCAATTAGGGAGCCCACATGTCGCGACCGCAGTCCGGCCCTCCGTTGATCATCCCGGGCCTGGCCTTCACCGTTCTGACCATCGCCGGCATCGCCGTCGCGGCCGGCGTCCCCCGGCCGGACGCGGCCGATGCCGACGTTCTCGCCTACGTACAGGCCCACGCGGGCGCCCTTCGGCTGTCGGCATTCCTGAGTCTGGGCGCGGCCGTGCCACTGGCGATCTGGAGCGCCGCGGCCTACCGGCGGCTCCGTGCGCTGGGCATCACCGCACCCGGCTCGGCCATCGCGCTGGTCGGCGGGGTGCTCGCCAGCGGCCTGGCCGCGCTGTCCGGACTGGTGAGCTGGACCGCCGCCGGCACCTCCGACAGTCCACCCCTGGCCGGGGCGCTGCGAGATCTCGCGTTCGCCACGGGCGGGCCGGGCTTCGTGGCCTTCCTCGGGCTGCTGTTCGCCGGCGTCAGCATCCCCATGCTGCTGCTCGGTATCGCCCGGCCGGTCGCGATCGCCGGGGTGGTACTGGCCGCGGTCGCCGAACTGTCCACCTTGACCCTGCTGACCCTGGCTGCCGCGCCCACCTTGCCGATCGCGCGCTTCGGCGGGCTGGTCTGGCTGATCGCGGTCAGCCTGCTGCTGCCGGCCAGCCGCCCCCGATCGTCATGATCGCGCTGGTGACCGGGGCCACGGCCGGCATCGGCCGCGAGATCGCGGCCAAGCTGTGCGCCGCCGGGGCGACCGTCCTCATCACCGGACGCGACCAGCAGCGTGGCGCGGCGGTCGCGGCCGACCTCGGCGCGACCTTCCTGCCCGCCGACCACGCCACCGTCCGCGGGAACCTCGACCTGGCCCGCCGCCTCCGAGAGGACGTTCCCCGGCTCGATGTGCTCGTCAACAACGTCGGCGGCGGCGCGTTCGCAACGCGGGTGCTGACGGACGAGGGCCACGAGGCGACCCTGGCCCTCAACTACCTCGGTCCGGTCGTCCTCACCCAGGCGTTGCGGCCGGCCCTTGCCTCCGACGTGCACATCGTCCAGGTCGTGTCGAGTGCGTTCACGATGCACACCGGCGACCCGTTCACAGGGCCGGCCCGCTACACCGCGATCGCGGCCTACGCCCAGGCCAAACAGTTGAGCCTGCTCGCCACGATGAGCCTCGCCCGGCAGTTCGGTGTCGATGCCCGGGTCAACGCGGTCAACCCGGGCATGGCCTGGACTCCGGGCGTCCAGGCACTCACCCCGCAGGCCGTGCCGGCCTGGCGCTACATCTGGCCGCTGGTACGCGTGATGCAGCGCCAGGCTTCGCCCGAGAAGGCCGCCCGGACCCCGGCCCGGCTGGCCCTCGATCCCACCGACACCGGCCGGCTCTACGAAAGCAAGGGGACGACGAAGCCACTCCCACCCCACCTGCGAGACCCGGCACTGCACGACCGCGCCCGGCGGTTCGCCCTATCCACAATGGAGGACTAACTATGCGAACCTCGCGCTTTCTGCTCGCCGCCGGCCTCGCCGGTCCGATCCTCTTCCTGACCATCGCGACCCTGGCCGGGTGGCTCCGTCCCGGCTACTCGGCCCGGACCGACGCCATCAGCGACCTCGGCGTCGGCGAGAACGCCTGGCTCCAGAACGCCAACTTCCTCCTCTTCGGCATCCTGCTTCTGGGGTACGCCGTCGGGTTCCGCCAGGCGATGGCACCCCTCGTCGGCGCCGGCACCGCGAGCTGGGGAGCCGTCGCCATCGGGGCCGGCGCCGTCGGCACAGTGGGTGCCGTCGTGTTCCCGGCCAATCCGGCCACCGGGCTGTTCCATTTCCTGTTCGGGTTCCTCATCGTCATGGTGTCGGCGGTGGTGGCCGCCTTCTACGGCGGCCGGGTGTTCCGTCGCGTGCCCGGCTGGCGCGGCCTGGCCCGCTACTCCACCTGGACCGGAGTGGTCTCCGTGGCGCTGTTCATCGCCACGTTCTTCGTGCTCAACCCCGCGTCGCCCATGGCCGCGGCCGGCATCGGCGGCCTGGTCAACCGGACCCTCGCGACGGTCGCCTTCGCCTGGTACGCCGTCACCGCCGGGAAGCTGCTCCGCGCGTAACGCTTGATCGCAGCCCGTTCACCGATCGCGGAGCCGGCTCCGTATCCGCAGGCCGAGCAGGACCGCCTCGACCGACAGGATCGTCGCCGGCCCGCCGAGGTCGAAGTACGGGTCCGGTGGCGCGGGAGGATCGGTGAGGGAGGCGTGGAGCCACCGCGCGCCGAAGACGAGCCAGCCGAGGTCGAGGACGAAGTACGGCACCGACACGGTGCTCACCCCCAGGTCGACCGAGCCGAAGCCGCGCACCCCCATGACGTAGGTACCGCGCACGGTCCGGGTGATCAGCACCGCCAGGAGGCCCAGCCCGCCGGCCAGGAGCAGCAGCGACAGCAGGAGGCCGTCGGCCGGGCCGCGCAGGATCGCCACCGCCCCGGCCGCGGTCAGGAACGTCGCGAATATCTGGATCACCAGGTCGATCAACGCGCCCGTCAGATTGGCGAAGAAGCCGTCCCAGCGCGGCACACCCGGCCTCCGGTCCACGATTGCGGAATCCGATGATGCTACGGCCGGTCCGGTGTCACCCGACTCGGCCGTCAGGATGTCGACACGAGACGCGCGCTACGCCGCTCGATGCGCGAAGGGCGGGTTGAGCCGGGCGCGGCGGTGTGGCTCATGCCCGGGTGCTGCCCGGCGAGCAGGATCACGGAACTGTCAGTGTCCAGGTGGCGGTGTCGGTGTACGCCGTTCCGGCATAGGCGCCGGTCACCTCGATGGTGTTGGTGCCCGGTGCCAGCGTGACGTCGGGCCAGGTGAAGGCGTGACCGGTCAGCGGGGTCGCTGCGCCGACCTGGACGCCGTTGACCTTCAGGGTCACGCTGTCGGCCGTCCCGTACACCTTGACGCTCGTGACCGGGTCGGTCCGGTCGACCCAGCGCCGGCTGGTGATGTACACGAACGGCGTCGCGGTCCAGTTGGCCTTGTACCAGTAGAACGCGTCCTTGCGGGTGGCCCGGTCATAGGTCACCAGACCCTTGTCGTTGCGTCCGGGGGTGTCGCCCTCGCCGCGCTGGTCGGCGGCGAAGTCAAACATGTTCCATACGAAGCTTCCCCACAGATACGGGCGGGCGCTGATCTGCGCCCAGTACCGTTCGTGGAGCAGGGCCTGATACTCCTCGGGGTGCCAGGCACCGGTCGGTTGCGGGGGTGGCGGGTCGGCCTCGTGCTGCACGATGCTGCCGCCGGCGCCGTACTCGCTCAGTGCTATTCGCTGTTCCGGCTGCTCTCGGTGCAGGTTGTCCAGAAAGATGCCGAGCTGGTCGACCGAGCTGTAGTACCAGCCGTAGTAGCGGTTGTATCCGGTGATGGCCGAGTGCGCGGTCAGGCCGCCGTCGATGACCGCGGTGCTGTGCGCGTACACGGACAGCCTGTCCGGGTCCTCGGCGGCAACCAGCCTGGCGAGGGATGCGAGGACGCGGTTGGTCGCGGGGTCGTCGGCATGCTGTTCGTTGCCGATGCCCCAGAACATGATCGACGGATGGTTGTAGTTCTGCCGGATCAGCTCACGGAGCTGCTGTTCGGCGTTGGTCTTGAAGGCCGGACTGTCGGTGATCGAGTCGACCAGCGGGATCTCCGTCCACACCAGGTAGCCGCGCTCGTCCGCGAGGTCGTACACCTTCTGATCCTGCTGGTAGTGCGCGGTTCGCAACGCGTTGACGCCCATCTCGTCCATGATGTCGAAGTCGAGCTTGTGATCGGCGCTGGTCAGCGCCCAACCTCGGCCGAGCCGGTCCTGGTGCCGGTTCACGCCGTGCAGCGCCAGGTGTTCGCCGTTGAGGAACAGGCCGCGGTCGGGGTCGATGGACACGGTGCGCAGCCCGAACCGTTCGGTCACGGCATCCGTCACGTTGCCGGTCGCAGCGTCGCGAATCTCGACGTTCGCTCGGTAGAGATACGGGTCGGCGCGGCCGCGCCACAGCCGCGGGGAGGTGATGGTGATCGGCTGGACGACTCGGATGACGGCGCCCGGGGCGACCCGCCGGATTGTGCTGGTGGCCCCGGCGACCGCGACGCCGTCCGTGCGTGTGACGGTCGTCCGGACGATGACCTCGCGCCGCTGCTCACTGCTGTTGCGAACGCGGACCGACACGTCGACCTTCGCGGAGCTGCCGAGGCTGCGCTGTCGCACGTACACGCCCGGTCCGCCGCTGTCGAGCAGGTCGACGGCCAGCGCGTCCGTCGCCAACAGTTGCACCTCGCGATAGATTCCCCCGAAGAACGTGTAGTCGGCGCTCAGTGGCGGCACATCGGGGTCGGGGGTGTTCCTCACCCGTACCGCGATGACGTTGTCCCGACCCGGCACCAACGCCCCGGTGGCGTCGAACCTGAACCTCGCGTAGCCGCCCCGGTGCTGGCCGAGGTGAGTTCCGTTGACCCAGACGTCGGCCACACTGTTCGCGCCGTCGAACTGCAGCCACAGCCGTTTGCCCGCCAAGTCCGCCGCGGGCGTGTAGTGCCGGCGGTACCAGCCCGTGCCGCGGTGGTAGTCCGCGCCGCCGTCCTGGCCGTCGGAGCCGTTCCAGGTGTGCGGGACGCTCACCGGCGTCCAGCCCGCGTCGTCGAAACCGATCCCGTCGGCACCCGGCCGGTCGCCCTGGAGGAACCGCCAATCCGCGTTCAGCCCGACCTGCTGACGCCCCGTCGGCATACCGTCCCCGACGAGCTCCGGTGGCGCCGAGAACGGCGACGACAGCAGCGCCGCGGCCGCGCACAGCGTCACGATGGTGAAGAAGGCAGAACCCAGCCTGCGCCATCTCACGGGCCGGGGCGCCGCGGGTACGAGATCCGATTGCATCGGCTGCGATGCTGCCAGACGACCGTACGCGAACATAGGCGGCCGTCCTCCGGGGCCGCGGCGGCGCCGCGCCGTTTCACCACCAGACGACCACGGCGATCACCACAACCAGCGCCACGAGCAGCGCGACGAGCAGCACCCGCCGCCACGCGGCCCGAATCAGGGTTCCGAGGGGG
Source organism: Dactylosporangium sp. NPDC005572 (assembly GCF_040605515.1). Classification (NCBI taxonomy): domain Bacteria; kingdom Bacillati; phylum Actinomycetota; class Actinomycetes; order Micromonosporales; family Micromonosporaceae; genus Dactylosporangium; species Dactylosporangium sp. NPDC005572. The sequence continues at coordinate 30,248 of NZ_JBEXCY010000029.1, forward strand.
AACCGGACGGCCGGCGGTGGGGCGGACGCTACGTCGCGCAGCAATCGTCGCAGTTTCTCATCGTCGGCCACCGGCTACTCCGCTCTCCTCGACCACTTCGCCGGTCAGAACGACGGGTTCCGTCTTGCCGGATCCGGCGGCGTGGGGATGGAACGCGGTGGTGACGATGCCGCTGGCGGTCATCAGGTCGGTGACCACGTCGACTTCGCTGCTGCCCAGCAGCCCGGCCGTCACGGCAGGGTCCATTCCGCGGTAGTGCCGGCACACGAGCACCGCCCGCTGCCGCGCGGTGAGTTCTTCGAGCGTGGCGAGCAGCAGCGGTTGGGTGACGGCGGGGTCATCATGCGCGCGCGTGACCTGCACCCGGCGTCGGGGCAGCCACCGCCGGAGTTCGATGAAACGGGAGCCTCGCTCCACCACGTACCGGCGGACGAGGTCGTCGCCGAGCAACGTGTCGACGTCGACACCACGATGCCACCAGCGCCGCCACGGCGGCACGAGCCGGCGCACCGCGCGACCCAGGGCCGCGTCGGCGGCGAACCAGTCGCCGTACAGCAGGTAGGCGAGCCGGCGGGCGGCGGAGATGTGCGGCTGGATCTCATCGATGAGGGCCGCCTGGCGCCGTGCCTCGAAACCCCGCCACCATTCGGACGCCCGACGCGCATACTGCATCACGTTGAGAAGCCGCCCGGATGCCGACCGTGTATTCGGCCTCCAATGTTTGCCCGCCATCGCCTGCCGATTTCTCGTACTGCGGAGCCGCACGTCGCGCCGTCCCCGCTGTGCGGCGCCGAAGCGCCCGGTAACAATTTGACGCCAAGTATGGGCGACCCGCGTCGATATGGTCAAGCTGACCGTCCGGCGCGCCGCGAACCAGGTGAATTGCGTTCGCGTTTTCGTTAAGCCATCAACAGGTAACCATTATGATTGACTTAGATTCTCGAGATCATGGCGATTGGGCCGAATCCGGCGATCAGTTCAGTACGATGCGTGAGCACGACGTAGATGCTGGTCACCGGTGGTGCGGCGAATGTGTCGGCTCGTCGGGGAAAGATGCCGCCGACGCCGGCTTTGCCGTAGGCGAGCCGGGTGCCGACCTCGCCGGAGTATATTTCGCTGCCGAGTTCGGCAGCAAGGACGCGTGTCGGTGTGTTGACGGCAACCTTGATACACGCTGTGCGCCGCTGCCCGTTCCCGTTTCGGCAAATGTGTCTATGTGACTGCTGACGACGACGATGCGTGTTCAACGCCGAGCCGTCAAGGACAGCTTGAGCCGCGATGGCCTCGTCCGGTTCGGTGCAGTGAGGCCGGCCGTGAGGTGCCCGGTTGCTGACGGCCCGCCTGTGGTCGTGGCACAGGCGTGAGGCGACAAGCGCCGTTCAACTGGCGTTCATCCCGATTGGGTGGGTCGACCCCTCCATCCGCAATGGTCTGCTTTGACTGGCTGGCGATCAGCCATACCGCAGGGTGCCGGGCGGCTCAACGATCTTCTCGCCCGAGCGTTCATCCAGTGACGTCATGCGGGCCATCCACGTCCGGTCGGGCCTGCGCGCAACCAGACGGCACCACCGAAAGAGGAGCAACATGCAACGCAGGAATCCGACTCCCGCGTCGGTCACGCCGAACTCGCCCGGACCCGCTGTGGCTTCCGCGGTCGGCGCCACCGAGCCGGCGATGTAGTGCAGCGCGATGGCCAACGAGACACAGCGCAAGACGTACAGCATCGGCCGCGCCAAAGTACCCGCCCAGAAGGCTGTCGTGCCGGATCAGCGCGGCGGTGGCGACGACGGACGGCCGGTCAAGCCGAAGCGGCGTAACCGCCGTCGATTGATGTTCATCGTGATCGGGTCGACGATCGCATTGCTCCTCGGTCTCATTGCCGGCGGAACGTTCCTGTACTACAGGAGCATCGACTCGGACATCCGGCGCACCGACGCATTCGGTACGAGTGGCCAGACACAAGCCGAGCAGGCGCAACAGGAAGCGACCCGACCGCAGGTCGAGGTCGTCGGCGCCATGAACTTCCTGCTCCTGGGCAGCGACTCGCGCGATCCCGACAACCCGGACCGCAGGGGCAGCGCGGGAATGGGGCGTACGGACGCGATCATCCTGTTGCACATCGACGCGGCCCACGGCAAGGCGTACCTGATCTCGTTGCCGCGGGACCTGTACGTGCACATTCCGCAGAGCCCGACCAACTCGCGTCTGGGCAACAAGGACGCGAAGATCAATGCGGCGTTCGCGTGGGGCGGCGTGCCGCTCGCGGTGCGCACCGTGGAGGCGTACACATCGGTGCGTATCGACCATGTCATCCTGGTCGACTTCGCCGGGTTCCAGCAGGTGACCGACGCGCTCGGTGGCGTCGACCTGAACAACGACTGCGCCTTCACGTCGATCGCCGAGCCCTACCGGCATTTCCCCGTGGGCGTGAACCACCTCAACGGCGCGGCGGCACTGGACTACGTACGCCAGCGCCAGCAGTTCCCGGACAGCGACTTCACCCGGATGCGCCACCAGCGGGAGTTCCTCAAGGCGTTGCTGGACAAGGCGATCAGTACCGACACGTTGCGAAACCCGATCAAGCTCAACGCGTTTCTCAAGTCGGTGGCGAAGGCCATCACCGTCGACAAGGACTTCTCCCTCGCCGATACGGCGTTCGCGTTCCGCAATCTCGGTAGCAGCGATCTGACCATGCTGGTCAGCCCGAACCGCGGGTCGGCGATGGTGAACAAGGAGAGCGTGGTGATGCCCGATCCGGACCGAGCGAAGGCGCTCTACGACGCCGTCGTCAAGGACATGGTCGCGGACTGGATCGCGCAGAACCCGCTGGCCGCCACCACGACCAGGACCGGCGGCTGCCCGGGACGGTGATGGACACGTTGCCGCCGGCGGCATGTGTGGCGGACTTCGCGTCCGCCGGGCCTGGCCACCCGCGGGCGTCAATGATTGACTCGACCTGCGTGAACACCCGTTCACCGCGCTTGCGGGTTGAGGAGTGTCTGTGGACCGGCCCATCCCCACCTCGGACGGCAACGCGGCCGGGAGGACGCGCGGCGCGGTCGTCCTCGGTACCTTGGCGCTGTGCGGCACCGCCGTGTCGCTGCAGCAGACGCTCGTGCTGCCGGTACTACCGGACTTCCCGCGGCTGCTGAACACGACGGTCGACAACGCGTCGTGGCTGGTCACCGCGACGCTGGTGGCCGGGGCGGTCGCCACACCGACGCTGTCGCGGCTCGCCGACATGTTCGGCAAGAAGCGCATGATGCTGGTGGCGCTGGCCGTCACGGTCGCCGGCTCCCTGCTCGGCGCGGTCAGCCAGGCCCTGCCGCTCATCATCGCCGGCCGGGCCCTGCAGGGCGTCGGCGTCGCGCTCATCCCGATCGGGATCGCCATCATGCGCGACGAGCTGCCGCGGGAGCAGCTGCCGCTCGGGGTGTCGGTGATGAGCGCGACGCTCGCCATCGGCGCCGGGGCCGGGCTGCCGCTGTCCGGGCTGATCGTCGAGCACATGGACTGGCACGCGGTGTTCTGGGTGAGCGTCGCCGTCGGCGCCGCCCTGTTCGTGGCGGTGGCGCTGGTTGTTTCGGAATCCTCCCTGCGTACCCGCGGATCGTTCGACTACCTGGGAGCGGTACTGCTGTCGGCCGCGGTGACGGCGCTGCTGCTCACGCTGTCGAAGGGCTCCCACTGGGGCTGGCTGTCCTACCAGACCATTCTGCTGGCCCTGGCCGGCCTGGCCCTGGTGGCGGTGTGGCTGCCCGTCGAACTGCGCGTCCGCAGCCCGCTCGTCGACGTCCGGGTCGCCGCGCGACCGGCGGTGCTCCTGGTCAACACGGCCTCGGTCCTGACCGGCTTCGCGATGTTCACCAACATGCTCGGTACGACCCAGTTGCTGCAACAGCCGACGAAGACCGGCTACGGGCTGGGCCTGGACATCCTCCACGCCGGGCTGTGGATGGCGCCGAGCGCGCTCGTCTTCGGCGCGATGGCGCCCGCGTCGGCGTCGATCACCCGGCGGTTCGGCGCGCAGACGACCCTGCTGGCGGGCGCCTTGACCATGGCCGGGGCGTACGTCGTCCGCGTCTTCCTCAGCCACGAGCTGTGGCAGATCGTGGCCGGCTCGATGCTCGTCGGTGTGGGTACATCGATGACGTTCGCCGCGATGCCGAGCCTGATCATGCGCGCCGTCCCCGCGAGCGAGACCGCGTCGGCGAACGGCTTCAACTCGCTGCTGCGCTCCGTCGGCACGTCCACCTCGAGCGCCGCCCTGGCCGCGGTCACCACGACGGTGGTGATCCGCATCGACGGCGGGGTGTTCCCGGGCTCCGGCGCGTTCGCCACCATGTTCTGGATTGCGGCCGGGGCGTCGATCCTGGCCGGGCTGCTCACCCTGCCGCTGTTCCGGATGGCGGAACAGCCCCTCGATCACGAGGCCACCGAGGACCACAGCCACGAGGCCGTCGTGCGCGGCCGCGTGGTCAACGGTTGCGGCAACCCCGTCCGCAACGCCGTGGTCACCCTGCTCACGCCGGCCGGTCAGCCGGTCGACTGGAGCGAGGCCGACGCGTCCGGGCGCTTCTCGCTCGCGATCCCCTGCGCCGGGCCCTACCTCGTCGTCACCGCCGCCGAGGGGTTGGCGCCGCAGTCGCGGCTGGCCGACCTGCAGGCCGGGCAGGACATCGAACCCGTCGTCCTCAACGACCGGCTCACCCTGGCCGGCGAGGTCTCCGACGGCCAAGGCCCGGTCGGCGGCGCGACGGTGGCGCTGACCCGGCTCAGCGGCGAGGTGGTGAAGGCGACCCAGACCGCCGTCGACGGGCGGTACGAGATGCCGCTACCGTCGAGCGGTCGCTACGTGTTGACCGTGGTGACACCGTGGGCCACGACCGAGGCGCGGGCCGTGACAGTCTGGGATGCCGAGCGCGTGGTCGACGTCCGGCTGCGGACCGGGCGGGACAATGGATCGCTCCGCCCGTCCCAGGCCCGCCGGGAAGCCACCGGAGCGGTACCCCAGGAAGGTGTCCGATGAGCGACGACGCGGCACCGGGAACGTCCCGCCAGGCCATTCTCGCCGCGGCCGCCGAACTGTTCGCCGAACGCGGCTACGACCAGGTCACCATCCGCGACATCGCCGCGCGCGCCGGCCTGTCCCCCGCCATGGTCATGAAATGCGGCGGGAGCAAACACGAACTGTTCCTGCGCTCCGCGCGGATCATCCCGCCGCCGCTGCCCGACGTCCCCCGGTCCGAGCTCGGCCCGCGCCTCGTCGAAGACCTCCTCACCCGGTCACAGCGCGAAGCCATCGAACCGCTCGCCCGCGCACTGGTCCTGCGGTTGTCCGCCCCCGACCCCGACAGCGTCCGCCGGCAGTTCATCGCCGGCTACCTGGAACCCCTCACCGAGCACCTCGGCGGCGACGCCGACGCCCGCCTCCGAGCGGAACTGGTCGTGGCCGCGCTGACCGGCCTCGCCGCCGCCATCCGGGTCTTCGACACCCCGGAAGTGGCCGCGGAACCGGACGAGGTCATCCGCCGCTACGGCGCGGCCGTCCAACACCTCATCGACCGCTAACTCGCGGCGCCGCGTTTTGGCGAGGTGCCTATCCTCGGCGGCGTGCGTCGCTTTGCCATCCGGGACCGCATCGCCGGGCTCGATCCGGTGCGCGACTACGCCGAGATCACCAGGCTGCTGATGTTCCACGAGTTTCCCTGGGACGTGCGGATGGCCGGTCGGCTGATGATCTGGCACCTGTACGCCAACCCGCCCGTCGCCGCGGTCGTCGGCAGTACCGATGCGCTGTTCAACCGGGCCGAAGTCACCTCGCTGGCGTTCGGTGACCTGGTCGAGCACGGCTTCGACGCGCCGCGTGGGCGTGACGTGCTGCGCTTCGTCAACCGGGGCCATCGTGGCACGCCGGTGACCGCCGCGGACAACGGCTTTGCGCTCGCCGCGTTGGCCGTGACGCTGGTGCGCTGGCTCGACCGGTATGGCTGGCGGCCGGTCACCGGCGGGGAGCGGACGGCGCTGGTCACGTTCTACGCCGAGTTGGGCCGCCGCATCGGGGTGCGGGACCTGCCCCGCACGTACGACGCGCTGGCCGCCCACCTTGCCGGCTGCGAGGCCGGGTTCGCTCCGACCGACGCCGGGCGACTGTGCAGCGAGCGGACCCTGGCCATGGCGCGCGGCCGGGTACCGGCGCTGCTGCGCCCGCTGGTCCGGCCCGTGGTCGCGGCGCTGCTCGACCCCGGCGTGCGCACCGCGGCGGGGCTGCCCACGCCGGCCGCCGCGGTGACCCTCGCCGTGTCGATGGCGCTGCGGCTGCGGCGCCGCGTCGTGCGTCTGCTCCCGCCGCGGCGCACGCCGACGACGCCGCGGACCAGGCGCGGGCACCTCCAGTGATGAAGGATGCCCGCCCCCACGGATTGCTCAGGCCTGGATCACCAGGCCCGGATCGAGCGCCAGCTCCACGAGCGCTTCGACGGTGAGCGGCAGGTCCGGTCGTTGTGGTGCGCCGATCTGTCCCTCGACCGACCCGTCGGCCCAGTTCCGGACGTCGATGGTGATCTCGGTGCCGTCGGGCTTGGTGACGTCGATCCGGGCGATCTTCGAGCCGTGCTCGTCGTGGAACCGGGGCGTGATGAGCAGGATCTCGCCGTTGGGACCGGTCTCGGCGTGACAGCCGGCGGCCACGAACTCGGGGATGCACGAGGTCTGGGGCTGCGGCGAACGGCCCTTGAGGGTCGCGGTCATCTGCTTGTGGATGTACACGATGACGTTGCCGGTGCCGGCGGCGTCGCGGATGTTCGGGCCGACGACGAAACTGTTGGCGTACGTGTTGGGCGGTAGGTCGTCGGGCGGGTACGGCACCACCTCGAAGGGGTTGGTCGCCTTGCCGTTGACCCCGCTGTCGAGGAACGTGACGCCGGGTGGCAGCAGCGCGCGGAGCTTCGCCTCCACCACCGTCGTCAGGCGGGCCGCCTCCCGTGCGTTCCATTGATCCGCTGTCAACGTCGGTGTGGTGCTGGCGATGACCGAAGGCGGCGGCGGGGCGGCCGCGCCGGTGGCCGGCGGGTGGCCACCGGCAACCACCACGGCCGTGACGGCCGCGATGGCGCCCGACGCGACGGTGCCGGCGCCGAGGACCAGCCGTCGGCGCCGGCGGCGTTCGCGCGCGACGATCGCCTGGAAGTCCACGCTCGACGGAGGACCGGGCTCGGCCGAGATCGCTTCGTCGAAGATGCTGCGATAGGTCATGAGGTCTCCCTAAGCATGCGGTCGGAGGCGGCAAGGAGGCGCAGCGCGTCGAGCCCCTTCGAGGTCTGGCTCTTCACCGTGCCGGCGCTGATGCCGAGGATCTCCGCGGTCTCCTCGATCGACAGGTCGCAGTAGAAGCGCAGCACGATGGCGGCGCGGCGGCGGCCCGGCAGGCGCTCGAGCAGCTCGAACAGGGTGAGTCGTTCGGTCACGCCGGCATCGGCGCCCGGCAGCGCCGGCTCGGTGGGCAGGGTCTCGACCGAGTCCTCGCGCCGCCACGGCCGGCGCCGTTCATCGAGCCAGGCGTTGGTGAGCACCCCGCGCACGTACGCGTTGACGTTCTCGGCCGCGCTGACCCGGCGCCAGTGCCGGTACAGCTTGCCGAACGTGATCGACACCAGGTCGTCGGCGGTGTGCCAGTCGCGGCAGAGCAGGTACGCCGTGCGGCGCAGCGGCTCCAGCTGCGCCGTCACGAACGCCTGGTACTCCGCTTCCTGGTCAGCGTTCACGCATGCCTCCTCGATGTTCCTACTCAGGGGACGGAGGCCCACAGCCGAAAGGTTGCCGCGGTCGTACCGTATAGTGAAGTCACTGCATCATGTAGGAGGCTCACGAAAACATGAGTGGTCAGGCCGATCGCGAACGAGCACTCGGGCTCGTCCTGGAGCTCGTCGTGCTGCTCGAGCAGGACATGGGCAAGCGGCTCGAGCAGGACCACCTCAGCGTCGGCCGGACCGGCGTGCTCTGGGCGATCCGGGAGCGCGGGCCGATCACCCAGCGGGAACTGGCCGAAGCCCGCAATGTCACGCCACGGAACATCACCGGGCTCGTCGACGGGCTCGAAACCGCCGGACTTGTCCGGCGAGCGCCGCACCCGACCGACCGGAGGGCCACGCTCGTCGAGCTCACCGCCGCCGGAACCGCCGTCGTCGAGCGGCTCGAACAGGAACAGCGCGAGTTCACCGACCTGCTCTTCGACGGGATGCCGGAAGCGCAGTTCGAATCGCTCACCCAAGGGTTGGACGAGATCGTCCGCAGGATCAAGGGGGCACTGTGAGCAAGTGGATGGCCTACGAGGGACGCATGTGGCTCAGCCTGTACCGCTGGATCCGCCGCACACCGCACCCGGGGTACACCTACATCAGGCCGCTGAACGCGGTGCTCTGGGCCTTCATCATCGTGTCCGCGGTCGAGACCGTCGCCCTGCACCTCATCCTGCCGTGGCCGGTGGTCCGCCTCGTCGTGGACGTGCTGTCCGTCTACGGGCTGATCTGGATGTTCGGGGTGCTCGCCGGGTACAAGGTCAACCCGCACACCGTGGACGCCGACGGGATCCGGGTGCGGCACGCGTTCTTCGTCGAGGAGTTCGTACCGTGGGAGAACGTCGCGACAGTGCGGGTCGGCAAGCGGTACCACGCCGAGAACAAGATGCGGCTCGTTGAGGGGACAACGACGTCCTTCGTCGTCTCCGGACAGACGAACGTCGAAGTCGCCACCGTGGACGAGAAAGTCATCCGCTTCTACGCGGACGAGCCGGATGCGCTTGCAGCAGCGCTCGAACGCGAGCTTCCTTCACGGCCGCCGTCAGGGTCGTGATGTCGTAGGCGCCGTAGTGGCGGCGGCCGTTGATGAAGAACGTCGGCGTGCCGCTCACGCCACTCAGATCGGCCGACTCCAGGTCCTGGGCCACCCGCGGCTCGTGGACGTGCCGCATCAGATCCTCGTGGAAGCGGTCCGAGTCCAGGCCCAGCTGGTCGGCGTAGCGCAGCAGGTCGGCCGGCCGCAGCTCCTCCTGACGGTCGAGCAGCAGGTCGTGCATCGCCCAGAACTCGCCCTGCGCGGCGGCGGCCTCCGACGCCTCGGCGGCGAGTTGCGCGTGCGGATGCACGTCGGTGAGCGGAAGGTGGCGCCACACGTACCGCAGGTCGGCGTCGGCGAGCAGTTCGCGCACGGCGGGTTCGGCCTGCCCGCAGTACGGACACTGGAAGTCGCCGTACTCGACCACCGTCACCGAAGCGCTCGCCGCGCCGCGCACGTGGTCGCGCTCCTGGTCGACCGCCGGGATGAGGTCCACCAGCTGCTCCACGTCGCCGAGGAGGGCTCGCGCACGGCGGTGCTTCGGCAGCAGCGCCGTGATGCGGAACACCAGCCACGTCAGCGTCGACGCGAGCACCGCGGCCGTCAGGACGCCGATCTTGGCCTCGGCGAGCTCGTCCGGCCGGTCCTCGAACGCGAGGCTCGCGATCAGCAGCGCGACCGTGAACCCGATCCCGGCGATGGTGCCGCTGCCCAGCACGCCGGCCCAGCCGACGGCGGGGCGCACCCGGCCGCTGGACATCGCCGACACCAGCCAGGAGGTGCCGGCGACGGCGACGGGCTTGCCGAGGACATAGCCGGCGATGATGCCGAGGGTGATCGGCGAGGTGAACGCGCGGGCGAGGAACGATCCATCGATGGCGATGCCGGCGTTGGCCAGTCCGAAGAGCGGGACGATCAGGTAGCTGCTCCACGGGTGCCACAGGCGCTGCAGGCGGTCGTTCGGCGACAGCGTCAGGGTGAGGCCCAGGCTCGCCGTGCGGGCCAGCTCGGCGGTCGGCTGCTCGCGGAACAGCTTGAACAGGCCGCTCGCCGCTTCGAGCGCGTTGCGCGCGGGCGTGTACGCGGTGGCGGTCAGGCCCATCGCCAGGCCGGACACGACAGGATCGACGCCGCTCTCCGTCAGGCACAGCCAGAGCAGGGTGCCCAGCGCGGCGTACGCGGACGCGCGCCGCACGCTCAGCGCGCGCAGCGCCAGGACCGCGGCGAAGACGGCGACCGCGAGCAGCAGGGGCGTGAGCGAGATGTCCTCGGAGTACGCCACGGCAATGATGACCAGCGCTATCAGGTCATCGACGACGAACACCGTCAGGAGGAACACCCGGACCTGGTCGGGCACGCCGCGACCGAGCAGCGCGAGCAGGCCGAGCGCCAGCGCGGTGTCGGTGGACATCGCCACGCCCCAGCCCACCAGGCCGTCGCCGCCCGCGTTCACCGCCAGGTAGGTGCCCACCGGGATGAGCATGCCGACGACGCCGGCCAGCGCCGGGAGCAGGAAGCGGCGGCGGTCGCGCAGGTCGCCCAGGTCGAACTCGCGCCGCGCCTCCAGGCCGACGACCAGGAAGAACAGCGTCATCAGGCCGCTGTTGACCCACGTGCGGAGGTCGAGCGCGAGCTCCATCCGGCCCAGCCGGACGCTGAGTTGGGTGCTCCAGAACTGGTTGTACGAGCTGAGATCGACGTTCGCCCACACCAGCGCAGCGACGATCGCCGTCACGAGCACCCCGGCGCTGCCGGCCTCGGTGCGCACGAACGCGCGCAGCGGCGCCGTCACATCGCGCCGCCACAGGGTGGTGCTTCCAGTCGCCCCGTCGGCCACAGCGGCCCAGCCTATGCCGCGGCCGACGGGTTCACCGGGCGTTCTCGCTCACATCGCCGGCGAGTTCGGACCGCGAGGTCACATAGCGAGCGAGTTCGGACCGCGACGTCACATCGCGAGCGAGATCAGGTCCCGGCAGGCCTGCTCGGCGCGCCGGCACATCTCGGCACAGATCCGGCAGTGCTGATGCATGGCGGCGTGCTTGGTGCACTCGGCGGCGCAGGCCCGGCAGACGGCGGCGCACGCCTCGAGCTGCGCCCGGATGACGGAGACGTCGGCGCCCGTGTGCCTGCTGAGCATCCGCGCGGTCACCGCACACACGTCGGCGCAGTCGAGATCGAGCCGGATGCATTTCGCCAGGCGCTCGATGGTCTCCTCGCCGAGGCACGCATCAGCGCACGCGGTGCACGTCTGGCTGCAGTTGGCGATGACGTCGATCGCGGTCGCGAGCGCGTTGCGGTCGACGTCGATCGGCTGTGGGTACGTTTCGAGCATCGGCATGGTCGTCGTCATGGCGGCTCGCCTACCCGGCTTCGCCGTCCGTAAGCGGCCGGTAAGGGTCCGGCATCTGGCCACCCGGCCGAGCGATCGGTTCACTCGAAGGCATGAGACGTCGTGCGCTGACCGGCGCCGCTGTGGTGCTCGCGGTGGCCCTGGCATTCGGGTTGTACTGGTTCGCGCCGTGGCGCCTGCTGACCAGCACGACGATCGACGATGCCCTGACATCGGTGCCGGCCACCGCCGAGGCCACGAGCGGGCCCACGAGCGCGGCCGCCGACGGGCCGCTCCTGCTCGCCGAAGGCGCGTTCGTCACCCACGAGCACCGGACCAGCGGTACCGCCCGGATCATCCGTCTCCCCGACGGCACCCACCGCCTGGAGATCGCCGGCCTCGACACCTCCGACGGCCCCGACCTGCGCGTCTGGCTGACCGACCAGCCGGTCACCGAGGGCCGCGACGGATGGACCGTGTTCGACGACGGCCAATGGCTCGAACTGGGCAGGCTCAAGGGCAACCGCGGCGACCAGACGTACACGATCCCGGCCTCGGCCGACCTCCGGCAGTACAAGAGCGTCACCATCTGGTGCAAACGCTTCTCGGTGTCGTTCGGCGCGGCCCCGCTGGCGACCTGAGCGACCACGAGGAGACGGCCGCCGCGATGAACCGAAAAGGGTGGGGCAGACGGGGCTTGAACCCGCGACCGGCGTCTTATAAGGACGCTGCTCTCACCAGCTGAGCTACTACCCCTCGGAAAAGGGGCTGCGTATGCAGGTGGGCGCCATGACGGAAGTCTAGCCGCTTGATCGTGGCCGCTACCGTGAAGGCGGACGGCGGCTGACGGGAGGCAACGGCGTGGATGCTGGGCTGGTGGCGTTGGCGACGAGTGCGGCCTCCGCGCTCGTCAGTGCGATGGCCGCCGACGGGTGGCAGGCCGTACGAGGCCGGGTGGCGCGGCTGCTGGGGCGCGGTGACGCGCGGGCCGAGCAGATCGCGCTCGAGACGCTCGACGAGGACGCGGCCGCGCTGACACCGGACACCCGGCGGGACGTCGCCGCGGCCTGGACCACGCGGCTGCGGGACCTGTTGCGGGCCGACCCGGACGCGGCCGAGGCGCTGCGGGAGCTGTTCGCCGACGCAACCGTCACCGCCACCGGGTCCGCCGTCGCGGCCGGCGGCGACATCCACATCCAGGCCTCGCACGGCGGCGTGGCCGCCGGCACGATCCAGGGTGCGGTGACCACCGGAAACCCTCCGGTGCCGGGCACGGAGCGGGCCTGACCGTCCCCGGTGGCAACGCCATAGGCACCGCGATCACCGCCGACCGCGGCGGCGTCGCCGTCGGCACCCTGCTCTACCAGCAGCGGGTCGGCGCCGGCGACCCGCTGCGCCTCGACCCGCGCCCGAGCGCGGTCGTGGGCCGAGACGAGGTACTGGCGGAGATCGAGCAGCGTCTCCCGCTGGTCGCGCTCAGCGGGCTGGGCGGGATCGGCAAGTCCACGACCGCGCTGGAGTACGCGTATCGCCACCTCACCGATTACGACCTCGTCTGGACGTTCCACGCCGAGGAGGCGACGTCGCTCCAGCAGCAGTACCACGAGCTCGCCGAGCTCCTGGACCCGGCGGGACTGCTGGACCGCTCCGACCCCGTCGCCCGGGTGCACGGCGCGCTGGCCCGGCGCGACAAGCCGTGGCTGCTCATCCTCGACAACGTGCGGGACCACGCCGCCGCCCGGCGGTGGCTGCCGCCGCCCAAGGGCAACGGCCACGTGCTGGTCACGACCCGGGACGGGCACTGGCCGGCCGCGCAGGCGATCCACCTCGACGGCCTGCCGCGCAGCGTCGCGGCGCAGTTCCTGCTGAACCAGGCCGGCGAGTACGACCTGGTGTCGGCCGGGGCGCTCGCCGACGAGCTCGGCGGGCTGCCGCTCGCGCTGGCCCAGGCCGGCGGGTACGTGGCGGCGACCGGGCGGAGCCTGGCCGAGTACCTGACGCTGCTGCGGGAGGACCGCGCCGGGCTGCTCGGCCGCGGGGCGCCGAGCGAGCACCGGACGCCGGTGATCGCGACCTGGACGCTCGCGTTCGAGGATCTGCGGGCGAGCAGCCCGGGATCGATCACGCTGCTGCGGCTGCTGTCGTGCCTGGCCCCGGAGGACATCCCGTACCGCCTGCTCCTCGAGGAGCGGCGGCCGCCCGAGCTGGCGGGCCGGTTCGCCCTGGACGACGCCGTGGCCGGACTGCGCCGGCACAGCCTGATCGGCCCGCCCAGCGCGACGGTCTCGGTGCACCGGCTCGTGCAGGCGCTCACGCTCGACCAGCTCGACCCGGACGAACGTGGGCGATGGAAGGCGACGGCCGCCGCGCTGGTCCGCGCCGCCGTCCCGGAGAACGTGACCGGGCCGGCCGCCCGGCGGGCCTGCGTGCAGCTGCTGCCGCACGCCCTGGCCGTGCTCGACCTCCTCGACCCCGCGATGTGGCGGCTCGCCGAGGCGATCGGCGAGGACGGCGACACCGCCACGGCCCGGGCGGTCTGGCAGGAGCTCGCGGACGCCCACACCGCCCGGCTGGGCGAGGAGCACCTGGACACGCTGGCGGCGCGCAACCAGCTCGCCCTCAAGACGGGCGACGCCGGCGACCCGCAGCTCGGCCGCGACCTGGCCGCGGCGCTGATCCCGGTGTGCGAGCGCGCCGCGGGCCCCGAGCACGAGCTGACCCTTGCCGTCCGGAGCAACCTCGCCCACCTGACGGGCGAGGCCGGCGACTCCGCGCTGGGCCGGGACATGTACGCCGCGCTGCTCCCGGTGTACGAGCGGATCTACGGCCCGGAGCATCCGCAGACCCTGACCACCCGCAACAGCGTCGCCGCCGCGACCAGCGAGGCCGGCGACGACGCGGCGGCCCGCGACATGTACCTGGCGCTGCTCCCCGCGTACGAGCGCGTCTTCGGCCCCGAGGACCCGCACCTGCTGCTGCTGCGCAACAACCTGGCCGCCTGCGTGGGTGCCGCCGGCGACGCCGCCCGGGCGCGGGACCTGTTCGCGGCGCTGCTCCCGGTGAGCGAACGGGTCCTCGGCCCCGAGCATCCGGACACGCTGACCGCGTGGGGCGGGCTCGCCCGCTGGACGGCGGAGACCGGGGACGTCGCCCGGGCGGGGGCCCTGTACGTCGCGCTGCTCCCGATCAAGACGCGGGTCCACGGCCCCGAGCATCCGGGCACGCTGGCGGTCCGGGCCAGCCTGGCCACCTGCGTCGGGAAGGCCGGGGATCCGGTGCGGGCGCGGGAGATGATCGCGGCGCTGCTGCCGGTGCGCGAACGGGTCCTGGGCGCCGGGCACCCCGACACCGTGAACATCCGCGAGAACCTTGCCTACTGGGTGAGCGAGACCGGTGACCAGGCAACGGCGCGGGACCTCTACGCCGAGGTGCTCGCGGTCCGCGAGCGGGTCCAGGGCACCGACCATCCGCAGACCGTGGGCACCCGCACCCACCTCGCGTACGCCGCGGCGGAGACCGGCGACACGCGGCGGGCGCGGGACGAGTACGCGGCGCTGGTCGGGTCGTTCGAGCGGACGCTGGGCCCGGAGCACCGCAGGACCGTGGACGCCCGCAACGCCCTCGCGCTGTGCACCGCCAAGGAGGGGGACGCGGCCCGGGCCCGTGACCTGTTCGCTCAGGTGGTCGCCCAGTACGAGCGCCTGCTGGGCCACCGGCACCCGGAGACGGTGACCGCCCGTGGGAACCTTGCCTACTGCACGCGGGTCGCCGCGCCGACGAAGCGGAGGTTCCCATGGTGAGCGTTGTGCACACTTCGTCGTTGACGCCTCAGCAGTACCGCCGGATCCGCGAACTGCTCGAAACAGCATTCGACGGCGAGTTCGGCGAGGACGACCTGGAGCATGCGCTCGGCGGGCTGCACGTGCTCGTCGAGGAGCACGGCCTGCTCGTCGGGCACGGGGCCGTCGTGCAGCGGCGGCTGCTCCACCAGGGCCGGGCGCTGCGCGCCGGCTACGTCGAGGCGGTCGCCGCGCATCCGCGCAGACACGGCTACGGTGCGCGGGTCATGCACGAGGTTGAGCGAATCGTCCGCGGCGCGTACATGATCGGCGCGTTGTCGGCGTCCGAGGGCGCCGGCGAGTTCTACCGGAGGCGCGGGTGGGTCCGCTGGGAGGGACCGACCGCGGTCCTGGCTCCCGGCGGGCTCACCCGCACCCCCGACGACGATGACAGCACCTACGTGCTGCCGGTCGAGGCCGGGACCGGTATCGACGTCACGCAGCTGATCGCGTGCGACTGGCGCGACGGCGACGTCTGGTAGGTCACTCGTTGCGTGCCGTCTCCGGGCCGGTGATGCGCCGCAGCAGCGGCAGCGTCGTGCCGATGATCGCCAGCGACACCAGCAGCCCGCCCGCGACCATCGCGTAGAACGACGGCGGCGGGGCCAGCAGCGTGTAGTCGAGCTGCGCGCGCAGGAACAGGTGCGCCGCCAGCAGGCCCATGCCGATCGCGACCGCGGCGACCAGGAAGAGCGGCACGACCGTCTCCAGCGCCACCACGCCGCGCAGGGTGTTCAGCTGTACCCCGGTGAGCCGCAACAGGCTGAACGGACGCTTCCGATCGCTCAGCCCGCCGGCCACGCTCACCGCCAGGCTGCAGCCCGCGATCGGCAGGCTGCACAGCATGATGACGTTCGCGAGCTGCTGGAACTGTACGAGCAGCCGCGCCGAGTCGGCCTCCCACTCCCCGACCGAGGCGGGGAACCACGGGGTGGCCGGGAATGCGCGAATGAGCATCGTCCGCGCTCGTTCGAACGCCGCCTGGTCGGTGGTGTTGACGACCACGGACTGGACCGGCAGCCGCTCCAACTCGGCGGCCGGCACGGGCGACGCCTCCCACACGACGTCGTCCCGGAGCGAGAAGGCCCGCGGCCCGATCAGGTCACGCCACACCGACGCGACCGTCGCGCCGGCCGGGCAGGCGCCGAACACCTGCAGGCGGTCCAGCTCGGCGCAGGTGACGAGGCCGGTCGGGCCGGGGACGTCCGGACCCTGGCGCACCAGCGTGACGCTGCTGACGCCCGGGATGCTCGCGAGACCGGCCGGGACGTCGGCCGCGGTCGGCTGCGGGCCGTCCTCCGCCCAGAACGTGACCGACAGCGACGTCGCCGCGATCGAGTCGGTGCGGGGCTGGCCGCGGTTCGCGACGTACGTGGTGATCGCCCCCGTCGCCGCCGCGGTGATGAACAGCGCCACGATCAGGCCGCTCACCGAGCGGAAGCCCGCCTTCGGGTTGTCGGCGAGCCGGCGCCCGGCGATGAGCGCGGCAGGACGGCGGGCCCGGCCGGCGAGCACCCGCGCGCCGAGCATGGTGAGCCACGGCCCGGCCAGCACCAGCCCGATCAGGATCAGCACGAACCCGCTGAGGTACGCGAGGATCTGCTCGTTCGACGTGTCCGGCCGGCGGCCGATGAACCAGGCCAGCTCGGCCACCCCGGCGACGAGCGGGACCAGGCGCCAGGCGCCCGGCGGCTTCGGGGTCACCCGGCGGGTCACGCCCAGCGGGGAGATCTGCACGCGGCGCAGCGCCAGCCAGGCCGCCACGACCGCGCCGGCGGGGATGCCGAGTGCGACCAGCAGCACGTCGCGCGGGGTCAGCGACAGGTCACCGAGGAAGAACCGCTCGCCGGTGAACGGGGCCAGGGCGAGCGCCGGGCGGACCGCGGCGAACAGCAGGAACCCGGCGGCCGTGCCGACGAGCGCGGCGATCGTCGACTCCACGGCCGAGATGTGCGCGATCTGCCGCGGGGTGGCGCCGATCAGGCGCATCGCGGCGAAGCGCTGCTCGCGGCGGGTGGCGGCGAGGCGGGTCGCGGTGCCGATGAACATGAGCACCGGGAACAGCAGCGCGGCGGCCACGACAGACAGGATGAGCGTCATGCCGTCCTGGTTGATGCCGACGATGCAGCGGGTGCAGTCGCTCGGGTCGGTGGTCATGATCTGGTTGACCTTCACCGCGCCGAGCTGCTCCAGCGTCGCCGCCGGCCGGCCGATGACGATGATGAGCGAGTCGGGCGACGGCAGCGCCTCGTCGCCGATGACGCCGGCCCGCCGGCCGGGGAAGCGGTCGCCCAGCTCGGCGGCGGGCGCCGTGTCCAGCAGCTTCGCCAGCGCGGGGGAGACGTAGTACTCGCCGTCGGACGGCAGGCGGGGGATTCCCGGCGGTACCGGCGAATCGGCGGCCGGCCCCGCGACCTCGATCCGGCCGATGGTCTCGCCGTGGTAGTAGTCCTGGCGCGCGAGCCACCAGAGCTCGGCGCCGGAGCCCTGGGTGGAGCTGGGCGCGGTCATGGTGTTCAGCCAGGCGTACCGGAGGTTCTGCGCGCCGACCGCGTTCATGCCCGCGAGTGTCGCCAGCAGCATGCCCACGCCGAGCGTGACCGCGGCGGCGATGATGACCAGCCGGGTCGCAGCCTCTCGTCCTCCCGCCAGCGACAACCGCAGCGCAAACCGGGTCATGAGTGCACCAGCGCGTTCACCTTGCCGTCGCGGACGATGACCTGGCGGTCGGCGTACGCGGCGACGCGCGCCTCGTGCGTCACGAGCACGACGGTGGTGCCCTGCTCGCGCGCCGAGGCGACGAGAAGGTCCATGACCTGCTCGCCGGTGAGCGAGTCGAGCGCCCCGGTCGGCTCGTCGGCGAACAGCACGCCGGGCCGGGCGACCAGGCCGCGGGCCAGCGCGACCCGCTGGGCCTGCCCGCCGGACAGCTCGCCGGAGCGGCGCCGCTCCAGGCCGGCCAGGCCGAGCCGCTCGAACCAGGGCCGGGCCTCGCGCAGCGCGGCCGGGCGCTTCGCGCCGCCGAGCAGCAGCGGCAGCGCGACGTTCTCCTCCGCGGTGAGCTCCGGGACGAGCTGGCCGAACTGGAACACGAACCCGAACCGGTCGCGGCGCAGCACGCTGCGCTCGGTCTCGCCGAGCGTGTCGACCCGGCGGCCGTCGAAGTGGATCTCGCCGGCGTCGGGCACCAGGATGCCGGCCAGGCAGTGCAGCAGCGTCGATTTGCCGGAGCCGCTCGGGCCCATGACGGCGACGATCTCACCCGGCTCGACCAGGAGCGATGCGCCGCGCAACGCGGGCGTCTCGCCGAAGGACAGGGCGACCTCGCGGGCCTCGATCATCGCTGGACCACCTTCCGGAGCGCGTCGAGCCGGGCGATCGTGGTGTCGATCCAGTGCAGGTCGGCCTCCAGGTGGAACAGGCCGTGGTCGGCGAGCAGCGCGTCGACGAGGTTGCCGCCGCGCTTGACCGTCGTGAGCTCCTGCATGCGCTTGAGGTGGGTGGCGCGCTGGCTGTCGAGGTACTCCTCGGCCGGCCGGCCCAGCATCAGCGCCAGCACGACCTTCGTGAACAGCACCGACTGCAGGTTGGGCTCGGCCTCGACCGGCTCGGTCAGCCAGGCGTCGACCTCGGTCGCCCCGAGCTCGGTGATGACATACCGCTTGCGATCCGGCCCGACCCCCGGCTCGACCTCGCCGATGACGACCTTCCCGTCCCGGGCGAGGCGCCCCAACGTCGCGTAGACCTGCCCGAACGGCAGCGGCTTGCCGCGGCTGAAGAACGTGTCGTAGTCGCGCTTCAGGTCGTACCCGTGGCTGGGCTCGCGCTCGATCAGGCCGAGCAGCGTGAGAGGAACGCTCATGTTTCGACCATACCCCGAGCGTATAACTCGCGTATATATCTCCGGCGTACATCCATGGTGTTCGTGATCTGTTCACGCCGAGGTCGCCGATGTATCCGACGCTCCTGAGGTGCGCACACCACGGTTACTCGTCGCGGCACTGGCCGCGCTCACCTTGCCGCTACTCGGCACCGCCGCTCCCGCCGCGGCGGAGGACGCCTCGGGCGTCGTGATCAACGAGGTCGAGTCCAACGGCGGCTCCCCGGGCGACTGGGTCGAGCTGCTCAACACCGGCCCCGCCGACGTCGACCTCTCCGGCTGGGTGCTGAAGGACAACGACGACACCCACGTCTTCACGATCGCCTCCGGAACGACGATCACGCCCGGCGGCTACCTCGCCCTGGACGTCGAGGTGTCGTACGGCCTGGGCGGCGCGGACTCGGCTCGCCTCTTCCGGCCCGACGGCACCACGCTGGTCGACGCGTACTCCTGGACGGCACACGCGACGACGACGTACGGCCGCTGCGGCACCGGGTTCACCACGACGACGTCGTCGACCAAGGGCGCGGCGAACGACTGCTCGGTCCCGGTGCGCATCAACGAGGTCGAGTCCAGCGGCGGCGCCCCCGGCGACTGGGTCGAGCTGGTGAACACCGGCGGCGCGCCGGTCGACGTCTCCGGCTGGGTGCTCAAGGACAACGACGACACCCACGTCTTCACGATCCCGGCCGGGACCACGATCGCCGGCGGCGGCTACCTCGCCCTGGACGTCGAGGTGTCGTACGGGCTGGGCGGCGCGGACTCGGCCCGCCTCTTCCTCGCCGACGGCGTGACGCTGGTCGACTCCTACTCGTGGACCACGCACGCGACCACCACCTACGGCCGCTGCGGCGCCGGGTTCACGACCACGACCTCGCCGACCAAGGGTGCGGTCAACGACTGCTCGGTGCCGGTGCGCATCAACGAGGTCGAGTCCAACGGCGGCACGCCGGGCGACTGGATCGAGCTGGCGAACACCGGCGCCACCCCGGCCGACGTGTCCGGCTGGGTGCTCAAGGACAACGACGACACCCACGTCTTCGCCATCCCGGCCGGCACCGTGCTCGCCGCCGGCGGGTTCGCGGCGTTCGACGTGGAGGTGTCGTACGGCCTGGGCGGCGCGGACTCGGCCCGCCTCTTCCTCGCCGACGGCGTGACGCTGGTCGACTCCTACTCGTGGACCGCCCACGCGACCACCACCTACGGCCGCTGCGGCACCGGGTTCACCACGACCACCGCCCCCACCAAGGGCGCGGCCAACGCCTGCCCCGGGCAGACGCCCGCGTCGCCCTGGCCGGGCGGCAGCGAGATCACGACCGTCGACGACGCGAACGTCTTCGGCGGCAACATGAGCGGCCTGACGTACCAGGGAAGCACCCTCTGGGCCGTCAAGAACGGCCCCGGCACGCTGTACCGGCTCGCCTTCGACGGCACCAGGTGGACCCCGACGCTCACCGCCGCGCTGCACTACGGCGACGGCACCGGTGACCTCGACGCCGAGGGCGTGACGGTCACGGACAACGGCGTGTTCGTCTCGACCGAGCGCAACAACGCCAACAGCGGCGTCAGCCGGCCGGCGATCGAGCGCTTCGCCGTCGTGGACGGCGCTTCGTCGCTGAACGCGACCGCCGAGTGGAACCTCACCGCCGACCTGCCGGTCGTGGGCGCCAACCTCGGGCTGGAGGGCATCACGTTCGTGCCCGACGCCGTGCTGACCGCCGGCGGCTTCGTCGACGAGCACACGGGCGCGAAGTACGACCCGGCCACCTACCCCAACCACGGCGGCGGCATCTTCTTCGTCGGCGTCGAGGCCAACGGCACCGTCTACGGCTACGCGCTCGACCAGGCCGGCGGCGCCTTCACCCGGGTCGCCACGATCGTCAGCGGCTTCGCGGGCGTGATGGACCTGCAGTTCGAGCCGGAGACCGCGCACCTGTGGGTGGTCTGCGACGACACCTGCCAGGGCCGCACGGCGACCTTCGATCTCGACGCCTTCGGCCGATACTCGCTCACGAACCTCTACGAGCGGCCGGCCGGCATGCCCAACTACAACAACGAGGGCTTCGCGATCGCGCCGCAGTCGGCGTGCGTCGCCGGCCGCAAGCCGGTCGTGTACGCCGACGACTCCAACGACGAGGGCCACGCGCTGCGCGCCGGCACCCTGCCGTGCACGGTGCCGGACTCGGACGGCGACGGCATCGACGACCTGGTCGACACCGGCGACGACACGTTCACCGGCGGCAAGATCGTCAACCGCAACGGCCGCGCGATCCACGTCGACGCGAACCTGACCGTCACGGTCGGCCCGGGCGCCGAACCGGCGCTGTTCCAGCTCACCGGCAGCACGGCGACGATCGCCCTGGTCGAGGGCGCGTACTCGGTCAAGGCGCCGCTCGCCACGCTCGCCGGCGGACCGGCCGTCGTCACCGTCCCGGTCAAGTCGACGCCGATCCTGATCACGGTCGCCGCGGGCGGCTCGGTCACCTACACCAACGCGCTCACCGGCATCCAGTCGGCCGGCCCGGTGGCGATCCGCGCCGCGAGCCAGCCCGCCGACGCGTGTGCCGGCATCGCGATCCAGAACGTCGTGATCGGCGGGACCGGCAACGAGCAGCTCTCCGGTACCGCCGGCAACGACCTGATCCTCGGCCGGGGCGGCAACGACGTGGTCGCCGGCAAGGGCGGCACCGACTGCATCACCACCGGCCCGGGCAACGACACGATCACCACCGCGGACGGCGCCGACTGGATCGACGCGGGCGGCGGCAACAACGTCATCACCGCGGGCGCCGGCGACAACGTCATCACCGCGGCGTCGGGCAACGACACGATCACCACCGGCGCCGGCAACGACCGGATCGCGGCCGGTGGCGGCAACAACGTCATCAACGCCGGCGACGGCGCGAACGTCGTCACCACCGCGTCCGGCAACGACACCGTCGTGACCGGCGCGGGCGACGACATCATCGACGCGGGCAACGGCAACAACACGATCAACGCCGGCGCCGGCAACGACCGGATCGGCACCGGCAGCGGCAACGACACCGTCGACTGCGGCGCCGGTACCGACGGCGCCTACGTCGGCAAGGGCAACAACACCAACGCGGGCAACCGTTGCGAGACCTACGGGGTGTAGGTTTCGCGCATGGCATGCGTCCGGTGCGGCGGGACCGTCGCACCGGACGGCTATTGCTGGGACTGCGGCCAGGCCCAGCCGCTGCACCGGGCCCGCCTGGAGACCTCGCTCGACGGCGCCGCGGCGGTCACCGACCGCGGCCTGCGCCGCGGGGTCAATGCCGACGCGATGGCCCTCACCACGGCCGGCCCCTGGACCGTCGGTGTGGTCACCGACGGCATCTCGATGACGCCGCGCCCCGAGCGCGCCGCCCAGGTCGCCGCCGAGTGCGGCGCCGAGCGGCTGGCGGCCCGGCTGACCGCCGGGGCACTGCCCGAAGAGGCACTGGAGGACGCGGCGGTACGGGCGGGCGCCGCGGTCGCTGCCCTGGACGGGCCCGGCTGCACCTATGTGGCGGGCATCGCCGGACCGGCGGGCATCTGGGCCACCGGTGTCGGCGACAGCCGCGCATACTGGCTGCCGTCCACCGGCCCCGGCATGGCGCTCACCGACGACGACACGGGCACGCTGGACACGATCTCCGCGTGGCTCGGCGCCGGCGCCCCGCCACCCCGGCCCCAGGTCCACAGCCACCGCCCGCACGTGCCCGGCACGCTGCTGCTCTGCACCGACGGCCTCTGGCGGTACCTGCCGAGCGCCGACGACCTGCGGGTCCGGCTGCGCGGCCCGACCCCGCTGGACGACGCGCGCACCCTCGTCGGCCACGCGCTCGCGGCCGGCGGCCGGGACAACGTCACCGCGCTGGTGATTGCCGTAGTCCCCGGCGGTGAGGCGCTGGTCAGGCTGTGAGCACGCGGCGGAGGGCGGTCACCGTCGCCTCGGTGCCGAACCGGGCGGCGGCCCGCTCCTCGGCGGCCCGTAGTGCGCGGGCGAGCTCGGGTGCGGGCGCCCGCCGTACCACTGCGATCAACCACGCCTCGAGCAGCGTGACGTCGTCGGGCAGCACGAGGTCCTCGTCGGTCGGCGCCGGCTGCGGCCGGTCGTCCGCGGTGGGCAGCGGCACCCCGGCCGACCCGTACCGGCCCGGCGGCAGGCCCACCCGGTAGGGGTGCACGCAGGTCGGGGCGCCGCTCGCGCGGTCGACCCGGTAGCCGAGGTCCGGGTCGTACCGGCTCTCGACGCGAGGCCGGTCGCTCACGTCGAACGCCCCGACCCCCAGCCGCTGCGCCGGACAGGCGACGCAGGTGGCGTCCCGCACGTCGGTCATGATCCGATCCCCGCGAGCAGCAGCGCCAGGCCGCCGCGGAACTCCTCGTCCGGCGGCACGGTTCTCGCCTCCAGCGCCGTGGCGCGCATGTTGGGGAACTCGGCGGGGTCCAGCCCCGCGATCGCGACCGTGCCGGGCCCGGCGAGGGGGCCGAGGTGTTCGAGCTGGATCGCGCCGATCACGTACGCCAGCAGCCCGCGCAGCGCCACCACCCGCTGCCGGGGCCCGGTGCCGGCCTCGGTCAGCAGCCCGGCGACGGACTCCGACCAGCGCAGGATCGCCGGTGAGCGGTGCCGGTGGGTCATCGTCAGCGGTACCACGGCCGGGTGCGCCCCGACGGCCACCCGCACCCGCTCGACCAGCACGGCGATCCGCTCCTGCCAGCTGCCACCGGCCGGGGGCACCGGGTCGACGGCGCCGAGCACCAGCTCGACGACGAGCCCTTCGAGCTCCTCGCGATCGGCGACGTACCGGTACAGCCCCATCGTGCTGACCCCGAGCTCCTGGGCCACGGCCCGCATGGTGAGCCCGCCGGTCCCGTCCCGGTCGAGGACGGCGAGCGCCGCGGCGGCGATCCCCTGGGGCGTCAGCGAACGAGGTCTCGGCATGGCCTTGACAGCGTACAAGATACGCTTACGGTTGTAGGAGTATCTTGTACGCTTACGATCTCGGGGGGTTGGCTTTGCTGTCCGTATCGTCCCGCCTGCTGCACGACGTGTCCGGCGCTGAGGTCGCGGTCCCCGACCCGGCCGCGCTGGTGCACCTCCAGTTCCGCCGCTTCGCCGGCTGCCCGGTCTGCAACCTCCACCTGCGCTCGATCGTGCGCCGCCACGCCGAGATCGAGGCGGCGGGCGTCCGCGAGGTGGTGGTCTTCCACTCGACGGCGGCCGCCCTGCGCGAGCACGTGGAGGGCCTGCCGTTTCCGGTGATCCCGGATCCCACGAAGCGTCTGTACCGGGAGTTCGGCGTCGAGTCCTCCCGCCGCGCACTGCTGAACCCGAGGGTCTGGCCCCACATCGCCCGGGCGGTGTCCCGCAGCACGTGGGCCCTGCTGCGAGGCCGCGAACGCCCACCGACGCTGATGCCCGAAGGTGGCCGCTGGGGCCTGCCGGCCGACTTCCTGATAGCTGCGGACGGCACGATCCAAGCGTCAAAGTACGGCGACCACGCCTACGACCAGTGGTCCGTGGACGACCTGCTGTCCCTGGCCCGCCGAGCATCATGATCGATGGCGCTCTTTGGCTGCCATAGCAACCAGCACGCGCCATCGATCAAGGTCCAACCCACCCGCCTGCCGCTCCGAAGACGCCCACCCTCGCGCGCTCCGGATTGCGGGGAACTCGCCCAACGCCTGCCGCAATCCGGCCACGACCCGCCGCCGCCATGATCATGGGAAACATCTGGCTGCCATGACAGCCACATTCTTCCCTTGATCATGGGCGGGTGGCGCGGTGATCGCCGTTTGGGTGCGGAGGGCGCCCACACCGCGCCCACCAACATCGCCCAGCAGCACGTGGCCCGACCAGCGAGATTGGCACGCGACCCGGGGCCGGCACGCGACCCCGGCTCGGCGGCGAGGGGTCAGGCGCGGCGCATGCGGGCCGGCACGCGGGCTCGGGTCGGCGGCGAGGGGTCAGGCGCGGCGCATGCGGACCGGCACGCGGGCTCGGGTCGGCGGTGAGGGGGCAAGCGCGGTGTGCGCGGGCAGGGACGCGAACCCAGGTGGGCGAGGGGCAGGCGCGGTGCGTGCGGGGCGGCCAGGCCGGCGGCAACCGAGAGCAAGCGTGCCGAAAGCGGACGCGAGCGACTCCGGTAGGCGGGGTTGGGAGCGTCCGGGTTGGGCCCGCCCCCCGGTCGGGCCCAACCCTGTGTGCCGTCAGGAGAGGACCGCTGCCAGGGCGAGCAGGATGGCCAGCGAGTTGGAGGTGCAGTGGACCGCGATGCTCAGGCGGATGCTGTTCAAACGCACCATCACCGCCGTCAGCAGGAGCTGGGCCAGGAAGATGAACAGGAACTTCTCCGGCTGCCAGTAGTGCTGCGCCGCGAACAGCGCCGCCGAGGTCGCCACGGCCAGGGCGCCGCGGACCGGGAGGCGGGGCAGCAGATAGGCGCGGAAGTACAGCTCCTCGACCGCCGGGTTGACCAGGCCGTCGACCAGCAGCGTGAACAGCAGCGTCGCGACCATGATGGCGGTCGGGAACGCCGTTGAGTCCTCGGGGAGTAACCAACCCGACGGGTACACCGAGCGGATCGCGCGCTCCAGCGGCTCCAGCAGGATCACCAGGCCGACCGCGACGGCGATCAGGCTCGGGATGGTGATCGCGTAGAGGCGGAGTGGGAGCCTGCGCTGGAAGGGCAGCGACCGGAGCAGGTCGCGCACCGAGCGGGCGCCCGTCGCGTGGAACAGGACGGCCAGCTCGATCGGGGTCAGCACGAACGCGAACGCCAGCGTCAGGGCGAACTGCGGTGGCAGGTCGAGCGAGCGCATGACGGGGCCGAGCGCCATCGCCGCGGCGAACGTCGCCCCGGACGGCAGCAGGTGCAGCGCGAGCGTTGCGGGCCAGCCGAACCGGCGGGTCGGCGGCGCTGGGACGCGAGTGCGGATCAGCGTCTCGGTCATGGACAAGACGCTATGAAATCCGCGTCCCGCGCCCCAGCCCGCTGAGTAGAGTCTTTGCGGTAGGGCCAGCCCTACCCCTCATGGTGGAGCTGGCTCTAGCAAGTGCGTCAGCGAACGCCCGCCACGGCGGCGTCGGCGCCACCGCGCCACACGATGCCGGTCTCCGTGAAACCCGCCGCGACCAGGGCGTCCAGGTGCCACGCGGCCGGCGGCAGGAACTCGCTGCTGGAGTGCGGCGTCGCGTAGATCCGGTTCCGCTCCTCGACCAGCGGCGCCAGCACCGGGTCGGTCGCCGCCCGGTCCCACCAGGCCCGCCACGGCAGGACCGCGCCCGCCGCGTACCGCGCCTCCCGCCGCGCGTCGGCCCGCTCGACCATCCGCCGGCTCAGCGCCGGCAGCGACGCGTCCGGCATGTGGTCGGCGTTCACGAACACGCCGCCGGGGCGCAGCACCCCGGGCAGCTCGGCGTAGAGCGCCGTGAGACGCGCCGGGTCCAGCCAGTGCAGGGCCGTCGCGGTGAGCACGGCGTCGTACGAGCGGTGCGGCAGCTGCGCGGCCCAGCCGGGCGAGCGCAGGTCGGCGGTCACGACGGTGACCCGCGAGCCGAGCGACGCCGCGGCGATCGCCAGCAGCGCCGGGTCGAGATCGAGGAGCGTCACCTCGGCGTGTTCGAAGCGGGTCAATGCCCGCAGGCTGATCGAGCCGGTCCCGCCGGCCAGGTCGAGCAGCCGCAGCGGCGCGTCGCCCGCCACCGCGTCCACGACGTCGAGCATCGCCGTGAAGCGGTGCTCGCGGTCCGGCAGGTACGCCTCCTGCTGGCGGTCCCAGCTCTCCTGCCACGCGCGAGCATCGAGCTTGTAAGGAGTCATGGACATCAGGCTAGTTACCGGAGGCGATCGGCGCCAGGAACGACTCCGAGGGTGGCGCCTCGACCGACACCCGCCGGCCGCCCAGGTCGAAGGCCAGACGCCACGAGTGCAGGTACGTCCGGCCGGTCGCGTGCTTGTCGAACAGCGGGTCGCCCACGATCGGGTGGCCGATCCAGGCCAGGTGTACCCGGATCTGGTGGCGCCGCCCGGTCAATGGATATGCTTCGATCAGCGCCGTCGCGGCCGTCTGCGAACGGACCTCGAACGTGGTCACCGACGGGTACGTCGGCACGTGCTCGAACACCTCGCCGGCCGGCACGGTCCAGGTGCCGGCGGTAAGGTCGGCGACGATGCTCTCGCGGGGCGCGGCGATACGAACGCGGTTCTTCCGGCCGACGCTGAGCGGCAGGTCGATCCGGCCCGCGGGCGGCAGCCCACCCGGGCGGGTGATCGCGAGGTACGCCTTGTCGACCGTCCGTTTGTTGAACTGCCGGGTGAGCCCCCCGTGTACCGCGAGATCCTTCGCGAACAGCACGACGCCGGAGGTGACCTTGTCGATGCGGTGCACGGGGAAGAGCTGCTCGCCCGCCTCCTCGGCCATCCGCACCAGGTCGGACTCGTGGCGCTCACCCATCACCGACACGCCGACCGGCTTGTCCAGCACCAGGATCGAGTCGTCCTCGAGGATCACGTGCTTGCGAAACTCCGCCCACATGGCCTTAACATCCCACGCCCCCGAACGGCGATCACGGCGAGGGGCGCGGAGAGCAGCGTCGGAGCGAGCGCAAGGCGCGAGAAAGCCCGGCGCCGCGGCGGTGGTACGCCCCTGGGGGAGAGTGAGGCACGAGGAGCCAGGCGCGAGAGGGCAGGTCACGAGGCGTGAGGAGGGCTGCGGTGCAGGGCGCGGAGTTGGAGGAGCACCGGCGGGAGCTGGAGGTGCACTGCTACCGCATGCTCGGCTCGTGGCACGAGGCCGAGGACCTGGTGCAGGAGACCTTCCTCAAGGCGTGGCGCGGCCGCGACGCCTTCGACGGGCGGGCGTCCGTGCGGACCTGGCTCTACAAGATCGCCACCAACGCGTGCCTCGACGCGCGTAAGAGCGGGCAGCGGCGCATCCTGCCCGTCGACCTCGGGCCGCCCGCGGACCCGTCGGTCAGCCTCCCGCCGCGGACCGACGTCGCCTGGGTGGAGCCCGTGCCCGACCGGCTGCTCGACGAGTCGCCCGAGGCCGCGGTCGTCGCAAAGGAGACCATCGAGCTCGCGTTCGTCGCGACGCTGCAGCACCTGCCGCCGCGGCAGCGGGCCGTGCTCATCGTGCGCGACGTGCTCGGCTGGCCCGCCGACCAGACCGCCGAGCTGCTCGACATCAGCGTGCCCGCGGCCAACAGCGCCCTCCAGCGGGCCCGGGCGACCATGCGCGAGCGGGGCAGCGCGCCGCGGCCGGCCAGTCCGGACGTGCGGGAGGTGGCCCGGCGGTTCGCCGAGGCGTACCAGCGGGCCGACGTGGACGGGATGGCGAGGCTCCTGGCCGACCACGCGCGCATCACGATGCCGCCGCTGCCCATGTGGTACCACGGGAAGGAGGCGATCGTCGGCGCGCTCCGGCAGAGCCTGCCCTTCCTCGGAGAGCTGCGCACCGGCCTAACCGGCGCAAACCGGCAGCCGGCGGTGTACTCGCTGGTCAGACAGGACGGCGAGTGGAGACCCTTCGCGATCTCCGTGCTGACCGTCGAGGCGGGCCTGATCGTCGCGGCCACCGCCTTCCATGATCCGGACGTGTTCGCCTTCTTCCAGAAGACGGACTTCGGGCGGGCCGATGATTTCGGCGGTACCGAATCGTCAACCCCGCCATGACGACACAACGAGTGCTGTGGCACGTGACGATGTCCCTCGACGGCTTCATCGCCGGCCCCGAGCACGAGATGGACTGGATGCCCCACGACGACGCCGAGAACCCGGTCGTGCCCGCCGTCATCGCCTCGGTCGGCGCCGTCCTGTGCGGGCGCAGCACCTGGGACCTGGCCGAGGGACCGCGCGACCGGGACGGAGGGGGCGCGGTGTACGGCGGCCGGTTCGACGGCCCGGTCTTCGTGATGACCCGCCGGCCCGAGCCCGCCGGCCCCTTCCTCAGCGGCGACCTCAAGACGGCGGTCGGCACCGCGCTGGCCGCGGCCGGCGGGCGTGACCTGCTGATCCTCGGGGCCGGGCTGGCCCGCACCTGCGTCGCGGCGGGGCTGGTCGACCGGCTTGTCGTGCACGTCGCGCCGATCCTGCTCGGCGAGGGCATCCGGCTGTACGAGGCCGTCGACCGCGCCCCGCTGCGGCTCGTCGCGCAGAGCCGGGCCGGGCAGTACGTCAACCTGGAGTACACCTTCTGAGATGCGGCTCGCTGCGCGGACCGCGGCCCGCGAGGGGTTCGTGCGCGCCCTACTGGGGAACCCGCGGTAGGGAAAACACCACCGGCAATCGGCACGCTGGCCCGGCTGCGGGTGGCACCGCCGGCGGGCAGGGTTGTCCGCATGGAATGGGCGTACCTGCTGATCTTCGCGCTGCTGGTGGTCGACTGCCTGCTGCCCGTCGTGCCGGCCGAGACCAGCCTCATCGCGGGCGGGGCGCTCGCCGCCGACGGCCGCCTCGAGCTGCCGATCGTGCTGGCCGCGGCGATGACGGCGGTCGCGGTCGGCGACGTGCTCACGCACGAGGCGGCCCGGCGCGGCGGCCACCGCCTGCTCGACCGCTGGGTGCGCCGCGAGCACCGGGGCCGGATCACCCGGCTGCTCGAGCGGCGGGGCGGCGCGCTGGTCGCCGGCGGTCGGTTCGTGCCGCTCGGGCGTACCGCGGTCGCGCTGGCCACCGGCTACGCGCGGTTCCCGCGGCAGCGGTTCGTGCCGGCGCTGCTGATCGGCGCCACGCTGTGGAGCTGCTACATGGTCGGCCTCGGCTACCTCGGCGGGCACTTCTTCACCCACCCGGTGGTGGCCGCGTTGCTGGGGGTGGCGCTGTCGTTCGCCGTGACCGGTGTGACCACCCTGGCCCACCGCGCCCGTTTGCGCCGCCGCCGGGGCGGGCAAGGTTATGTGTAGCAAGGCAAAGACCCGAAACGTGGGAAGGATCAGCGATGAGCTTCACGGACAAGGTCGAGCACAAGGCTGAAGAGCTCAAGGGTGCCGCCAAGGAGAAGTACGGCGACGCCACGCACAACGAGCGTCTGGAGGCCGAGGGCGCTGCCGAGCGCGCCGCCGCGCAGGCCAAGCAGGCCGGCGACCACGTGAAGGACGCCGGGCGCAACCTGAAGGACGCCATCGACCGCTGACCCGTGGTGACGGAAGGAGGGGCCGCCCCGGGCCAAGCGGGGCGGCCCCTCCTCGCATGCTCTAGTCGGCCGCGCCGATCAGCGTGCAGGCCAGGATGATCACGCCGACGATGATGTCGTTGGCGGTCGCGCCCGACCAGCCGTACTGCAGGACCAGGGGCGCCACCAGCAGCCACCCGGCCAGCCCGCCGATCACCCAGACGAACGGCGCCGTCGGGTGCAGCAGCCGGATCGTGGTGATGATCGCGATCGTGATGCCGACGACGGCGTCGCTCCAGAAGACGTCGTAGCGGCCCGCGCCGAGGTACCCGATGGGCACCGCGGAGACGACCAGCCACACCGCCGCCAGCAGGACCATGCTGTGGAAGGGGACCGCCGAGGCGGGCTGCCCGCGCCGGGCGTCGCGCCGGTCCTCGTGCCTGACGTCGTCGAGCGTCACGCGGACGTGCGCGGGCGTGGTGAAGTCCTGGTCCGAGATGAAGCTGGTCATGCGGCGAAGCATCGACAAGCGGCGGATGAGCGAGGCTCACCCGGCCGGGGTTTTTCCGGACGACACGGCCGACGACGGCTAGGCCGCCGTCGCTCCGCTCTCGTTCCACGAGCGGTCGAGTGCGGTCACGCAGTACCGGCCGGCCGGGCCGGTCCACTCCCCGTCACCGCCGCGCTTCGTGGCGACCAGGCCGGCCCGGCTCCCGTCGACCCGGTAGACAGCGACCGAGGCCCCCTTGCTCTTCCAGCTCAGCTTCACCTTGTCGCCGTTCTTCTCGGCGCGGACGGACGGCGCCCCGGGAACGTGCTCGGGCAGCCAGTCCATGACCGGCGGCAGCGCCGGCGTGCCGTAGAACCGGGCGGCGTACCGCGACACCGAGCCGAGCGAGTCGCTGCGCATGCTCTTGGCGCTGAAGTGGACGCTGCCGGTCACCTGCGGATACGTCCGGTTCAGGGCCAGCTGGCGGTCGAGCTCCGCCGGGTCCGACCAGACGCCCGACTGGCCCACCCGATAGTCGGCCTGCCCGATGTACAGCTGAACCCTCGTGTCCTTGACGACGTTCACCCACCATGGCAGCAGCTTCGCGTAGTCGGCGACGTCGAAGCCGATGTTCCAGTAGAGCTGCGGCACGATGTAGTCCAGCCACTGCCGCTGCACCCACAGGCGGGTGTCGGCGTAGATCTCGTCGTAACTCTGCAGCCCGCGCGTCGGGGAGCCCTGCGGGTCGGTGGTCGCGTTGCGCCAGATGCCGAACGGGCTGATCCCGAACTTCACCCACGGCTTCAGCTTGCGGATGCGGCCGCTCATCTCCTCGACAAGCTTGTTCACGTTGTCGCGGCGCCAGTCGGCCCTGGACTTCCCGCCGCCGTACTGCTGGTACGCCGCCTGGTCCGGATAGTCCTGCTTGCCGACGGGGTACTGGTAGAAGAAGTCGTCGAAGTGCACGCCGTCGACGTCGTACTTCTCGACCGCCTCCAGCATCGAGTCCTCGACGAACTTGCGCGCCTCGGGGATGCCCGGGTTGAAGTGCAGCCGGCTGCCGGTGGTCCCCTTCGCCGGGTATACGATCGCCCACTCCGGGTGCTGGCGCAGCGGGTGGTCCGGCGCGAGCGCCTCGATGTCCGGCCCGGCGCCCTTCGGCCCCGGCTGGCTGCCCCGGTACGGGTTGAACCAGGCGTGGAACTCCAGGTTCCGCGCGTGCGTCTCGTCGATCATCCACTGCATGAGGTCGAAGCCGGGGGCCTTCCCGCGGACCCCGGTGATCCACTCCGACCAGGGCGCGTACTTCGACGGCCAGAGCGCGTCGCCGCTGGGTCGCACGTGCACGAACACCGCGTTGAGGTTGCGCTGCTGGGCCAGGTCGAGCCACCCCCGGTACTCGGCCTTGATCTGCTCGTCGGGCAGCCCGGGCGTGCTGGGCCAGTCGATGTTCTCGACCGTGGTGATCCAGATGCCCCGCAGCTCCCGCGGCGCCGCGAGCGGCTTCCCGTCACACCTGGCGTCCCCGCGCGGCTCACCCCTGGCCGCCCGGTCCGCGAGCCGCGCGTCCTCGGTCCCGCTGCCGGCGGCCGGTGCGCTGCTGCTGACCCATACCGCGCGCAGGGCACCGACCCCGGCCACGATGGCCAGCACGATCCCGATCACGATCGGCAGCACCGGCGGGCGGCGGGGCAGGCGGTGACGCACGCGCCCAGTCTGCCCGCGCGGGCCACCCGGAAGGCAAGCGATCCCCCAACTTAGGGACGAACGGCCCATGTCGCGCGCCCGAATTCCTCCTGATTCGCGGTGATTCGTCACAGGTCGGGGGTGAGGTCGCCAGCCGTCGGTGATCCTGGAGATCGCGGCGGCGACCGCGAGGACCTCCAGGACCCCGCGGTGCGCCGGCTCCTCACGGTGTGAGCCGCAGGTCCTTCACCAGGATCCGGCAGCGCTCGGGCTCGCGGACCTCGCTGCCGTCCCGGAAGACCACGTAGTAGGTGTCCAGCAGCCCGTGCTCCCACTCCTGGAAGCCCAACCGGCGGTAGAGCCGCTCGGCGGCCTCGTTGTCGAGCGCGATGCCGAGCGCGAGCTGCTCGCGGTCGTGCTCCCGGGCGACGCGCTCGGCCTCCTGGACGAGCTTGGTGCCGATGGACTGGTTGCGCCACTGCTCCAGCACCCGGAGGCGGTTGAGCAGCGGTACACCAGGCAGATGTTTCTGCAGGTCATCCTCTTCGGCGTCCTCCAGCCACACGTAGACACAGCCGACGGGGTCGCCGTCCAGCCATGCCACCAGGAGGACGCCTTTGTCCTCGGATTGTCGCGCCAGCCGCTCGGTGAGGAAGGCAGCCTCACCGAGCCTGGCGGCCACGAACGCGAGCTCCTGCTCGCGCACGGGGCGGACCTTCAGTTGATCTGACGACACTGAGCAATATTGCCCTCTCCGGTCCAGCGTGGTCGATGCGTGCGCCCGGGCGGGACGGTGTGGACCACCCTCCCGCCCGAGCCCCGCATCGCCGGCCCGTCCCCTCCACCGGTCCGGCGTGCGGTGTCATTGGGGCGCCGGTCAGGCGCCGGTTGCGGAGACGAACGCCCACACGGCGATCAGGCCCAGCACGCCGACGAGGAGCAGCGCCGTCATGGCCAGGTTCGCCATGACCTTGACCATGCCCATGACGTCGGCGAACGTCCTGGCCAGCACGCGCAGGGAGCGGCGCAGCAGCAGTGCCACGACCACCACGATGACGATGGTGATGACGGTCGGTGAGGCGAGGACGGGGTTTCCGGCGGCGTCCGCCGCCGTTAGTGTTGAAGACAGCATTGGTCCGGTCCCTTGCAGCGGTCGGGATCATTGCCGCAGTGCTTCGAGGTCGCATCTCGGGGCACTGCTCGTTTTTTCAGGGTTCAGCGCAGCGTGAATCGGCCCGTGCCCGGTCAATTCCGCGGGCGACAGTCGATGGCTTTTGTGGTGGCTTCTTGCTACACTCACCTCCGTCTTCAGGTAACGTCAGGCAGTGGCTGAAACTGCCGACCAGTGGCGATCGAGCCTTCGGTACAGTCAGGTTAGGCTTCAGTAGTTGCTGAAGCAACGCATCGAAGCCCTGCACTTTACGATCGTTCAGTTCTCACGAACACCGCCCTGACCAGGAATCCGTCGCTGGCGAACCGCTTCGGCACCGGATCGCTGTCGTCAGCATTGTTCAGTCAGCTCCTGAAGTCGTCCTCGCACCGAAGGAATTCACCGTGTCGTCCCCGGAGGAATCGAAAGCCCTTTTGGCGCACCGGCTGAAGTCGCTGCGCATCGACGGAGCGCTGACCCAGAGTCAATTGGCGAAAGCGCTCGGTGTGAGCCCGCCGCTCATCTCGTCATGGGAGGCGCCCGCCAAGCCCGACGTCCCGCCGATCAATCGCATCAACGCCTACGCGCGCTTGTTCTGCACGGTTCGTTCGGGGTCGAATGGTCGGGTGCGGATGCTTGACGAGAACGAGCTCGACGCCGACGAGCGCGCGCGCCGGCGGGAGCTGGAGGAGGAACTGCTCGCGCTGCGCGACGCCGCCAACGGCAACCACGCCGCCGCCCAGTCGGCCGGGCCCGTGTCGGAGGAGCTGCGCCGGCTGCACAGCGGCCCGCTGTACTTCGCCGACGGCCGGCCGGTGACCATCGTGTGCGCGCGGCTGCCCCGCGACATGCGCGAGGGCATGCCCTACACCGACCCCCGCGAGCCCGACTACACCGAGGCGTACACGCTCGCCGACCTCGACACCCTGCTCGAGCTGCAGGGGCACATCCGCGCGGCCAACCCGCTGAGCAAGGTGGCGATCCGGGCCGACGACGCCCTCGTGGCCGACGACCTCACCACGCACCTCGTCCTGCTCGGCGGCGTCGACTGGAACTTCCTGACCCGCAACCTGCTCGACAAGCTGGACGTGCCGGTGGCCCAGGTCACCCGCATCGGCGACGAGACCGGCGCCGCCTTCGAGGTGCAGGAGGGCGGCGAGACGCTCACGCTGGCGCCGCGGCTCGTCGGCACCGAGCTCGTCGAGGACGTCGCCCACTTCTACCGGGCCGCCAACCCATACAACCGGCTGCGCACCGTCACGATCTTCAACGGCATGTTCGGCCGCGGGACCTACGGCGCCGTCAGGTCGTTGACCGATGAGAGGTTCAGAGACCGCAACGGTGGGTACCTTGCCACCCGGTTCGCAGGCCGCGATACCTTCAGCATCCTCACGTCGGTGCAGATCGTCAGAGGGGAAGTCTTGACGCCAGACTGGACGGTCCCCGAGACCCGGCTGCACGAATGGCCAGGGCCGGGGGAGTGACCGGCCGACACCACGGGTCGCACACGCGGCTGCTCAGCACCGTCCAGAGCCGGTCGACCCGACCGGCCGGGGTCAACGCCGTCATCGTGCCGACGGCCCGCCCCTACTCGTACCTGCGCGACGCCGCGAAGCTGGCCAAGGAGCTCAACAGCCAGCTCGTCGTGCTGTGCAGCGGGTGGGCCGACGCGGTGCGCTCCTGCGACCTCGCGAACGAGTTCGGGGTGCGGGCCGTGGCCGTCGACGTCGCCGGGCCCGAGGCGTCCCGCCTGCCCGACTTCCGCACCTCGGCGCTGCTGCGGGACGTCGAGCGGGGCATGTTCGACCGCAAGACCGACACCAGCCTGAAGCGGAACCTCGGCCTCGCCCTGGCCCGGATGGTCGGCTGGCGCTTCGTGCTGTTCCTCGACGACGACATCCGGGTCGAGAACGCCCGGGACATCCAGGACGCCGCGGCGCTCGCCGAGACGCACACCGCGGTCGGCCTGATCAACTACGGCTTCCCGGACAACTCGGTGGTCTGCCACGCCTACCGCAAGGTCGGCGGCCCCCAGAGCACGTTCATCGGCGGCGGCGCCCTCGTCGTGCAGGTGCGCGCGGCCCGCTCGTTCTTCCCGAGCATCTACAACGAGGACTGGTTCTTCCTGCTCAACGGCCGCCGGCTCGACCCGGTGGCGATGGTGGGCAAGGTCGACCAGAAGGAGTTCGACCCGTTCCGCAACGCCGACCGGGCCCGCGGCGAGGAGCTCGGCGACACGCTCGCCGAGGGCGTCTACGCGCTGCTCGACGACGACCGGGACATCGAGGCGGCCGACATCGCCTACTGGAAGACGTACCTGCAGCTGCGCCGCGACTTCATCCAGCACGTGCTCGACAACGTCCCCCGGGCCGCGGTCACGAGCGAGCGCGAGCGCGAGCGGATGGTCGTGGCGCTCAAGGGCGCGCTCGGCCGCAGCCTGCGGATCAGCCCCGAGCTGTGCGTCGAGTACCTCCACGCCTGGGCCGAGGACCGCCGCGCCTGGCAGCGGTACGTGGGGCGGCTGCCGCACAAGCCGACCGCCGAGGCCGCGCTGCGCCATCTGGGGCTGCACCCGCACGTCAACTGAGACGGTTGGAGTAAAAACTCCCGCGGCGTGGTATGCCATGTGGACGGCACCGTGTGGAGGTGGCATCCCATGGGCAAGGACGTCGAGACCCGCGTGTTCAGTCGCGAGGACCGCATGCGGTACCGGGACAAGGTGCGCCAATGTCTCGATGCCTTCGCGCGGATGCTCGCCGAGTCCACGTTCGAGGACGGCCGCGGCATGAGCGGCCTGGAGATCGAGCTCAACCTCGTCGACGAGGACTACGACCCCGCGCTGCGCAACCAGCGGGTGCTCGACGCCCTGGCCGACCCGGCGTTCGTGACCGAGCTGGGGCAGTTCAACATCGAGATCAACGTGCCGCCGCAGCAGCTCCGCGAGGACGGCCTGGCCAGGTTCGAGGCGCAGGTGCGGGAGAGCCTCAACGCCGCCGAGGAGCACGCCGCCGCTGTCGACACCCGGCTGGCGATGATCGGGATCCTGCCGACGCTGCGCCGCGACCTGCTCACGCCCGACGTGCTGAGCGCCAACCCGCGGTACGCGCTGCTGAATGAACAGATCTTCACGGCCCGGGGCGAGGACCTGCTCATCGCCATCGACGGCGTCGAGCGACTGCACGTGCGGTGCGACTCCATCGCGCCCGAGGCGGCCTGCACCTCGGTCCAGTTCCATCTCCAGGTCCCGCCGCAGCAGTTCGCCGCGCACTGGAACGCGGCCCAGGCGGTCGCCGCCGCGCAGGTCGCGCTCGGCGCCAACGCGCCCTTCCTGTTCGGTCAGGAGCTGTGGCGGGAGACCCGGATCCCGCTGTTCGAGCAGGCCACCGACACCCGGGCCGAGGAGCTGAAGTCGCAGGGGGTCCGGCCCCGGGTCTGGTTCGGCGAGCGCTGGGTCACCAGCATCTTCGACCTGTTCGAGGAGAACGTGCGGTACTTCCCCGCCCTGCTGCCGATCTGCGAGGACGAGGACCCGATCGCCGCCCTCGACGCCGGCGAGGTGCCGCACCTGGGCGAGCTGCGGCTGCACAACGGCACCGTCTACCGCTGGAACCGGCCGATCTACGACGTCGTCGACGGGCGGCCGCACGTGCGCGTCGAGAACCGGGTCCTGCCGGCCGGGCCGACCGTCGTCGACAGCATGGCCAACGCCGCCTTCTACTTCGGGCTCGTCCACCGCCTCGCCGAGCAGGACCGGCCGGTCTGGACCCAGATGTCGTTCGGCGTCGCCGAGGAGAATTTCCACACCGCCGCCCGGCACGGCATCGACGCCACCCTGTTCTGGCCCGGCCTCGGCTCAGTGCCGGTGACCGAGCTGGTGCTGCGCCGCCTGCTGCCGCTCGCCTACGAGGGGCTCGACGGCTGGGGCGTCGCGCCGGCGCACCGCGACCGACTGCTCGGCATCATCGAGCAGCGCTGCCTGGCCCACCGCAACGGCGCCTCCTGGCAGGTCGAGACCGTGCACGCGATCGAGGGCGCGGGGCCGGTGGGGCGGGACGACACGATGCGCAAGCTGCTCCAGGAGTACCTTCCGAGGATGCACTCGAACGTCCCCGTCCACGAATGGTGAGCCTGGTCGTCCGGCACGACGGTCCGGTGGCCACGATCGTGATCACCAACCCGGCCAAGCGCAACGCGATGACCGCCGACATGTGGCGGGCCCTGCCGCCGCTGCTCGACGGCCTGCGCGACGACCCCGCGGTCAAGGTCGTGGTGCTCACCGGGGCGGGCGGCACGTTCTGCGCCGGCGCCGACATCACCGAGGCCGCGCCGCTCGCCCGCGACGGCGACGACAGCCTGGCCGTGCGGGCCGAGCGCGCCCTCGCCGACTTCCCGAAGCCGACGATCGCCCGCATCGAGGGCTTCTGCGTGGGCGGCGGCTGCCAGCTCGCGGTCGCCTGCGACCTGCGGTTCGCGACCGAGGACAGCCGGTTCGGGGTGACGCCGGCCAAGCTCGGCATCGTCTACCCGCCCTCGACGACCCGGCGACTGGCCGCGCTCGTCGGGCCGGCCCGGGCGAAGCTGCTGCTCTACACCGCGGAGCTGATCGACGCGCCGACCGCCCTGGCGTTCGGCCTGATCGACGGCATCGGGAACGCCGACCGGGTGGCGGCGACCATCGCGCAGCGCTCGCAGCTCACCGTCCACGCCGCGAAGGCGGTCCTGGCCGGGCGCGACGCCCCGGAGCAGGACGAGAAGGAGCTGGCCGAGGGCATCGCCGCGTTCGGCGAGCGACGGGCACCAGACTTCGGCTGGATGGCATGACGACCTAGGTTCCGCTTTCACCGCTGTTGACGCTCTCGTACTGGCGGAACACCCACACTCGCATCAGCACGAATCGCAGGACGGTCGCGGCGAGATTGGCCGCCACCAGTACCGCCAGCTCCAGCACATGCTCGTGCGCGGGCGCGACGGCGTTCAGCGCGGCCAGCGACCCGGAGGTCACGGCGAGCCCGAGCAGGAAGAGCAGCAGCCCCTGCACCTGGTGCTTCACCGCCTGGTCGGTACCGCGGACGGCGAACGTGAGCCGCCGGTTGAGCGCGGTGTTGCCGATCGCGGTAGCGAGCAGCGCCACGAAGTTGGCCGCCTGCGCGCCGACCGCGGGCCTGATGAGGGCGAAGAGCAGCAGGTAGGCGATCGTGGACGCGACCCCGACGGCGGCGAACCGCACCAGCTGCCGCGGCATGCCGGCCGGCACCCCCGCGGCGACGAGCGGCTCCCGCCCGAACCTGCTGCGCAGGGCCTGCAGCGGCAGCGTCCCGTTGAGCAGCCCGCGCCCGAGCCGGGCGATGCCCTTCAGGTCGGCGACCGCGGTCGCCACGATGTCGACCCGGCTGTCGGGGTCGTCGATCCAGTCGACCGGCACCTCGTGGATGCGCAGGCCGGCCCGCTGGGCGAGCACGAGCACCTCGGTGTCGAAGAACCAGCCGGTATCCTCGACGAGCGGCAGCAGCTGCTCGGCGACGTCCTTGCGGATGGCCTTGAACCCGCACTGCGCGTCGGAGAACCCGACCCGCAGGGCGCCGCGCAGCAGCAGGTTGTAGCTGCGCGAGATGAACTGCCGCTTGGGCCCGCGCACGACCCGCGAGCTGCGCGCAAGCCGGGTACCGATGGACACGTCGGAGTGCCCCGACAGCAGCGGCGCCACGAGCGGCAGCAGCGCGTTGAGATCGGTGCTGAGATCGACGTCCATGTACGCGAGTACGGGCGCGTCCGACTCCGTCCAGGCCCGCTTGAGCGCCCGCCCCCGCCCCTTCTCGGTGAGGTGCAGGACCTCGACCCCGGGGAGCATCCGTTTGAGCTCGGCGGCGACCTGGAGCGTCCCGTCCGTGCTGGCGTTGTCGGCCACGGTGATCCGAAAGGGGTACGGGAAGGTCTCCGTCAGGTGCGCGTGCAGCCGCCGGACGCAGGGCCCGAGATCGCGCTCCTCGTTGTAGACGGGGACGACGACGTCAAGGACGGCGGCGGTCCGGCTCGCCCCGATAGCCACCGGCCGCGCGAGGGTCTCTGTGCTCATGGCGTCCAAGGTCGGCGGGCGACCTTCCGGCACCTTGTGCCGAACCTGTGCCCACCCTGTGAACGCCTGCTTCAGGCGGCCGGGGTGCGCTTCCGGGCGCCCGGGCCGGGCTGGGGGAGGACGTCGCGGGGCGGCAGGTCCGTGTGGCCCTGCTCACACGACAGCGTGGCGTGGACCGTCGCGCCGCAGTCGCGGTGGACCGTCTGCAGCGGCGGGCCGCCCGGGTCCGCCAAGTAGCGGTCGCCCCACTCGCGCACCGCCACGAGCAGGGGATAGAGGTCGAAGCCCTTCTCCGTCAGGCGGTACTCGTCGCGGGCCCGCGAGCCCGGCTCCCGGTACGGCACCTTGCGCAGCACGCCGTTGTCGACGAGCAGGTTGAGGCGGTTCGTCAGGACCTGGCGGGGGATGCCCGTGCGCTCGCGCATGTCGTCGAAGCGGAAGACGCCGTTGAAGACCTCGCGCAGCACCACGACCGTCCAGCGTTCGCCGAGGATGGCCATCGCGCGGCCGATCGTGCAGTTGTCGACCGACCATTCGAGTGCTGCAGGTCTCATTTTTCCAGGCTATCCCGTGGCTGGGTCTGGTTGACAGATCCAGCGCCAGCCTAGACCCTGCGTCTATGACGCAGACTCAGGGCGAGGTTCGCAGCCGTACCTTCGAGTGGTCCGACCCGATGCTCAACGCGGCCGAGCTGGGGCGGCGCAGCGGGCTCGAGCTGCTGCAGGCCATGGGGCGCGGCGAGCTGCCCGCGCCACCCATCATGCACCTGCTCGGCTCCGGCCGGCTGGAGGCCGAGCACGGGCGGGTGGTCGTCACGCTGGAGCCGCAGGAGTTCCACTACAACCCCCTCGGCAGCGTCCACGGCGGCGTCCTGGCCACCCTGCTGGACACCGCCGCGGCCTGCG
This sequence comes from Dactylosporangium sp. NPDC005572, assembly GCF_040605515.1. NCBI lineage: Bacteria > Bacillati > Actinomycetota > Actinomycetes > Micromonosporales > Micromonosporaceae > Dactylosporangium > Dactylosporangium sp. NPDC005572. The sequence goes on from NZ_JBEXCY010000029.1 coordinate 70,556, forward strand.
CGGTCCACTCGACCCTCCCGGCCGGCGTGGGGTACACCTCCCTCGACCTCACGACCAAGTTCCTGCGGCCGGCGGCCATCGCGTCCGGGCTGCTCACCTGCGAGGGGACCGTGATCTCGAAGGGGCGCCGCACCGCGCTGGCCCAGTCGCAGATCACCGACGCCCGCGGCGCGCTCGTGGCTCACGCCACGTCGACCTGCATGCTCTTCGACCTGCAGTAGCGTTCCCAGCCGGAGCACAGCTTGCCCGCAAGGTCCGGACAGGGTCGGCCCGCACCGTAGGCACCATGACGACCACGCTGACCCCTCCGGCCGCGGTGCCCGTCCAGCACCCGCCCGCCGGCAAGCCTGCCGACCCGGTCTGGGTCCGCCCGGCGCTCGCGCTCCTGCTGCTCGCGACCGGCGTCCTGTACCTCTGGAACCTCTCCGCGTCCGGCTGGGGCAACGCGTTCTACGCGGCGGCGTCCCAGGCCGGCGGCGAGAGCTGGGAAGCGTGGTTCTTCGGCTCCTCCGACGCGTCGAACTTCATCACCGTCGACAAGACCCCGGCCGCCCTCTGGATCACCGGGCTGGCCGTGCGGATCTTCGGGCTCAGCTCGTGGAGCATCCTGGCCCCGCAGGCGCTCATCGGCGTGGCGACCGTCTGGCTGCTCTACCTGGCCGTCCGCCGCTGGCACGGGCCCGTGGCGGGTCTTCTGGCCGGAGTGGTACTGGCGACGACGCCGATCGCCGCGCTGATGTTCCGCTTCAACAACCCCGACGCGCTGCTGATGCTGCTGCTGGTCGCCGGCGTGTACGGGATGGTGCGGGCACTCGAGCGGGGCAGCACCTGGTGGCTGGTGTTCGCCGCGTCGGCCGTCGGGTTCGGGTTCCTCACCAAGATGCTCCAGGCGCTGCTCGTGGTGCCCGCCTTCGCCCTGGCGTATGTACTGTTCGCACCCACCGGCTGGGGCCGCCGGCTGGTCCAGCTGCTCATCGCGGGCGCCGCGCTGGTCGTGTCGGCCGGCTGGTGGGTCGCGGTCGTCGAGCTGACGCCGGCGTCCTGGCGGCCGTACATCGGCGGCTCGCAGAACAACTCGATCCTCGAGCTGACCCTGGGGTACAACGGATTCGGCCGCCTGACCGGGAACGAGACCGGCAGCGTGGGCGGCGGCCAGGGTGGCGGCTGGGGCGAGACGGGCTGGTCGCGGCTCTTCGACGGCCAGGCCGGCGGGCAGGCCGCGTGGCTGCTCCCGGCGGCGTTGATCTTCCTGGCCGCGGGCCTGGTCTGGTCCACCCGCAAGGCCGCGTACGTCCTCTGGGGCGGCTGGCTGGTCGTCACCACGGTCGTCTTCAGCTACATGCAGGGCATCTTCCACGACTACTACACGGTCGCCCTGGCCCCCGCGATCGGCGCCCTGATCGGCATGGGTACCGCGACGCTGTGGCGCCGCCGGGCCGACCTCTTCGCGCTGCTGACCCTGGCCGGCACGGTCGTCATCACCGCGGTCTGGGCCTTCGTCCTGCTCAACCGCAGCGCCGACTTCCACCCCTGGCTGCGGGTCGCGGTCCTGGTGACGGGCCTGCTCGGCGCGGTCGGCATCATGCTCGGCGAGCAGCTGGGCCGGCGGCTGGGCCTGGTCGCCGCGGCGGCGGCGCTGTTCGCGGTGCTGGGCGGCCCGGTGGCGTACACGCTGAACACGGTCGCCACCCCGCACACCGGCTCGATCGTGACCGCCGGCCCGGCGGTGGCGGGCGGTGGGTTCGGCGGCCGCGGTGGTGGCTTCAACGGCGGCTTCCCCGGCGGCGGCGGTTTCCCGGGCGGCACGAACGGCACCGGCGGCACCAACGGCACGACGGGCGGCGGCATGCGCGGCGGTGGCGGTGGCGGCGGCATGGGCGGGCTGCTCAACGCCACGACCCCCGGCGCGGAGCTCGTCACGCTCCTCAAGACCAATGCCGGCCAGTACACCTGGATCGCCGCCGCGGTCGGCTCGAACAACGCCAGCGGCTACCAGTTGGCGACCGAGGAGCCGGTGATGGCCATCGGCGGCTTCAACGGCAGCGACCCGGCCCCGTCGCTGGCGACCTTCCAGCAGTACGTCAAGGAGGGCAGGATCCACTACTTCATCGGCGGGGCGGGCTTCGGCGGCCAGAGCAACGGCGGCAGCAGCGTGAGCGCCGAGATCGCCGAGTGGGTGGCGGCGAACTACACGGCCCAGACGGTCGGCAACACCACGGTCTACGACCTGACCACCTGACCCGCACCCCCGGGAAAGGGAGAGCCCGCGCTCCTGCCGAGGCCGCGGGCTCTCCGCCGTCCCCGCCCGCCCGCGCTGATCGAAGCCCCGGCCGGCCGACGAGTTCGCGGAATGGCTGACCGCCCGAGTCCCCTCGTTCGGCGGGGCTTAACGTTCCTCCATGTGCACCGTGCTCCTCCGGTTCGACCCCGACAGCCCATGGCCGGTTCTGCTGGCCGCCGTCCGCGACGAGTACCTGGCCCGCCCCTGGGAACCGCCCGCCGAGCACTGGCCCGGCCGCTTCGGCGGCCGTGACAGCACGGGCGGCGGCACCTGGCTCGCCGTCGACCCGCACCGCCCCGGGGTGAACGCGCTGCTCAACGGCTTCCCCCACCTGCCACCGCTGGGCGACCGGCCGACCCGCGGCGCGCTGCCCCTGGGCGCGGTGCCGGCCGACGACGTCCTGCGCACGTTCGACGCGTTCCATCTGCTCCTGGCCGAGCCCGAGGAGGTCGCGCTGATCTCCTGGAACGGCACGTCGGTCGAGCGGCGGCTGCTCGCGCCCGGCGACCACGTGATCGTGAACCAGGGCCTCGACGTCAACGACTTCGCCCCGCTGCGTGCGGCCGGCACCCCCGACCCGAAGCCCGGACTGCCCACCGCCGAGGCGTGGGGCGACTGGGTCGGGCTGCTGTCGGGCGGCGACTTCACCGGCGCCGCGCCCCGCCCGCTGCTCATCCGCAAGGAGATCGACGGCCTGGAGTACGGCTCCGGCTCGGCCGCCCTCGTCGCCATCGGCGAGGCCGGCGTCCGCTACGACTTCACCGCCAACCCCGGCCGGTCAGCACTCTGGCGCGAGATCCCGCTCCCCGACGGCGGCTAGGGACGCCGCCCACAGCCGGCGCGCCCGGTCGGCACTGGTCGACCGGGGTGTCGCGAAGAACGGCTGCCGCATGAAGTAGTACCCGCCCGGGGTCAACGCCCCGGGCGGCGCGGTCGCCAGCCAGACGAGCGTGTCGGCGGCCCGGCGCGGCGCGACGTACAGCGGCTTGCCCAGCATGAACAGCGGGCTGGTGCCGGCGAACCGGCTGCGCACCAGCCCCGGGAAGAACGCCACGGCCAGGATGCCCCGCCCCGTCCACCTCCGCGCGGCCTCGCGCGTGAACAGCAGGTTGGCCTGCTTCGACCCGCCGTACGCCAGCCAGCGGCTCCGCGTCGTGCGCAGCGGATCATCCACGTCCAGCACGCCCCAGGCCTCGGCGAGCGATGCGGTGGTGACGATCCGGGCCTGCGCGGTGAACCGGTCGAGCAGCCGGTGGGCGAGCAGGAACCCGGCGAGGTGGTTGACCCGGATCGCCGTGGACCCGCCGTACAGCCCGCCGGCATTGTTGACCAGCACGTCGACCGGCTCGTCGATCTGGTCGGCGGCCCGGCGGACCGCGTCGAGGTCGGCGAAGTCGGCCCGGATCGCGGCGGCCGCGCCCACGCTGTCCCTGGCCGCCCGCAGCCGCTGCTCGTGGCGCCCGAGCAGGATCACCCGGTCGCCGTGTTCGGCGAGCGCGTGGGCCGCGGCCAGCCCGATCCCGGCGCTGCCCCCGGTGACCACGACGGTCCGCGTCACGGCTTCCGCCGCAGGTGCAGCGCCGCGGTGGCGACGAGCCACGCCGACACGGCGACGAGCGCGGCCCGCTCCATGAGCCCGGTGAACAGCCCCCGCCCGGCGAACACGATCCCGATCGCCGAGAGGATCAGCGGCGGGTAGGCGAGCAGGACGGCGAGCCGCCCGGCGCGCCGCAGCGGCCCGGGGTCCGGCTGGAGCGCGTAGACCAGGATCACCAGCGCGATGAGCAGCAGCGCCCCGATCGCCCCGCCGGCGTGGATGAGATCCCGCACGGTCGGCGTCTCGTACGGCGGCAGCGGACACCCGGGACTGCAGGTGACGACGCCGGCGACCCCGGCCAGCGGCGCGGCGGTGGCGAGCGCGAGCCCGCCGAGCACCCCCCACTGCCCGACGACCGGCAGCCCGGTGGCCCGGGCGGTCCACCACGCGGGCACGCTGAGCAGGGCGATCGACGCGGCGAGCAGGATCATGCCGGCCCGGTACAGCCCGGCGTGCGGCGCACCGGTGACCCCGGACTCGCTGACGTAGCGGAACGGCTCGGACCCGGCGACGGAGATCGCCAGCCCACTCGCCCCGGCGGCCGCCAGCACGGCCGACCCGCCGGCCAGCCACCGCCGATACGCCTCCACCGCTCAAGCCTAATGACACCCTCGGACGTGTCGAGTATGCGGAGAAGCCGCTCAGCGTATGCACGAACGGGTGGAATGGCGCTACCCTCCAGCCGTGGAGTACACCACGACCGGCGACTCCCGAGCGGAGCTCGTGCAGGCGGCCGCCCGACGCTGGCGGTCACAGCTGATCGACCTCGGCGGGCGGAACACGCTGCTCTATTACCGTGACCTCCGGGCCGGCACGCTCGACCTGTCGGCGGCGGAGGGCGTCGCCGTCGAGGCGCTGCTCGGCGGGCGGACCCTGCCGCTCGGCCAGCTGTTCCCCGACCGCGACCAGCACGCGGCCGCGATCAAGCGCGCCCGCACCATCCGGAACAAGGCTCGCGAGCTCGCCGAGGAGCGCGGCATCGAGACCTGCTTCGCGGCCATCGGCAGCGCCACCTGGCAGGCGGCGCCCGGCAGCGGGGCCGCGCCCTCGGCGCCCGTGCTGCTGCGCTCGGGGCTGCTGCGCGCCCGCGGGGCCGCCGAGGACGACTTCGAGCTCACCCTCCAGGGGGACCTCGAGCTCAACCCGACGCTGCTGCAGCTGCTGGAGGAGGACTTCGGGGTCCGGGTCGACGCCGACGAGCTCGAGGAGCTGGTCAGCTACTCGGCCGGGTTCGACCCGCTCCCGCTGTACGAGCGGCTCACCAAGGAGGCGGCCGGGCGGGTCCGCGGGTTCGCGATCAGCCCCCGGTTCGTGCTCGGCACCTTCTCCTACGCGAAGCTGCCGATGGTCACCGACCTGCGGGTCGCCGCGCCGGCCCTGATCGGGCACGACGTCATCGCGGCGATCGCCGGCGACCGGGAGGCCCAGGCGGCGCTGCGGCCGGTCGGCGGGATCGACCTGAAGGACCCGGACCTGATCCCGCCCGAGGACGAGTTCCTGGTGCTCGACGCCGACTCGTCGCAGAACTATGCCATCAATGCGGTACTGGCGGGGCAGCACAGCGTCATCAAGGGCCCGCCGGGGACCGGCAAGAGCCAGACCATCGCCAACCTCATCGCGTCCCTCGTCGCCCGGGGCAAGCGGGTGCTGTTCGTGGCCGAGAAGCGCGCCGCGATCACCGCCGTGACCGACCGGCTCAACCGGCGCGGCCTGGGCCAGCTCGTGATGGACGTGCACGACGGCACCACGTCCCGGCGCAAGGTCGCGGCCGACCTCAAGGCAGCCTTCGAGTCCGCCGCCCGGATCGCCCAGCCCGACCTGGTCGTGCTGCACGAGACCCTGGCCGCCCGGCGGGCCGCGCTCAACGACCACGACGACGCCCTGCACCAGGTGCGGGAGCCGTGGGGGGTCAGCGCGTACCAGAGCCAGAGCGCCCTGATGGCGCTGTCGTCGGTGGTCTGGCCGATGACCGGCGTCCGGCTGCGCGGGCCGGTGCTCGCCGCGCTCGACGCCGCGACCGCCCGGCGGGTCCGCGAGCAGCTGCGCGACTACGCGACGCTCGGCGGGTTCACGATGACCGAGCAGCAGTCCGGCTGGGCCGGCGCCGCGGTGCACACCCCGCAGGACGCCGAGGCCGCGTTCGACCTGGCCGAGCGGATCAACGAGCAGCTCCTCCCGGCCGCCCGGCCGGCCCTGCAGTACGTCAGCGACGGCACCGGGCTGCGGGCGCCGAACGACCTCAACGGCTGGCGAAAGCTGTTCGGCTTCCTCGACGCGGTCGCGGCGACGCTCGCCCAGTTCCGCGAGGACGTGTACCGCGCCGACCTCTCCCTGCACATCGCCTCGGCCGCCGACCGGGCCTGGCGCAAGGCGCACGCCGGCCAGCCCGGCACCGACGCCGGCTGGCTCACCCGCCGCCGGATGCGCAAGCAGGCCGCCGAGCTGTGGCGCGGCCCCGGCACGCCCAGCCGCGAGCAGCTGTTCAACGGCCTGACCGCCGCCCTCGCCCAGCGCGAGCAGTGGGCCCGCGCCGTCGTCGACCGGGGGGTGCCCCGGCTGCCGGCCGAGCTGGGCCGGGCCCGGGTCGCCTTCGACCAGCTCGACCAGGCCGCCGGGCAGCTCGCGCAGTACGTTCCGAGGCTGCCCCTGGGCGTCGCCGAGCTCGGCCGGGCGGTCGCCGCGCTGGCCGCCGACGAGCGCACGCTGCGCCGGGTGCCGCGCCTCAACGAACTCAGGACAGCGTTCGACCGGCTCGGCCTCGAACCGCTGGTCGCCGACCTGGCCGCCCGCCGGCCCGACGCCGACCTCGCCGGCGCCGTCTTCGACGCCTGCTGGCACGCCTCGATCCTCCAGCACCTCAACTTCACCGACCCGCGCATCGGCGCCTTCGACGGGCCGCTGCACGGGCGGACGGTCGCCGAGTTCCGCGACGCCGACCGGCGGCACATCGACGCCACCGCGACCCGGGTGCTGCGCGCCGTGGCCGAGCACATCACGCGGGCCCGCGACGAGTACCCCGACGAGAGCCGGCTGGTCGAGCACCAGGCCAACCTCAAGCGACGGCACCTGCCGATCCGTCAGCTGTTCGCGACCGCGCCGCACATGCTCACCGCGCTGCGGCCGTGCTGGGCGATGAGCCCGCTCGTCGTCTCGCAGCTGCTGCCCGCCGAGGCAAACCTGTTCGACGTCGTCGTCTTCGACGAGGCCAGCCAGGTCACGCCGGCCGACGCGGTGCCGGCCCTGCTGCGGGCCCGGCAGGTCGTGGTCGCCGGCGACGAGCACCAGCTGCCGCCCACGTCGTTCTTCACCGCCGCCGAGGAGGGGCCGGCCGCCGACCCGCTCGGGGTCAACGCCGACGGCTCGATCGACCTGTCGCTCACCTCCGGCTACGAGTCGATCCTCGACGTGCTGACCGCCCTGCTGCCGGCGTACCTGCTGCGCTGGCACTACCGCAGCCAGGACGACCGGCTGATCGGGTTCTCCAACGCGCACATCTACGACCGCTCGCTCGTGACGTTCCCGGGCGTCGCCGGCGCCGGCTCGCTGGAGCACGTCCACGTCGATCAGGCAACGGGCGGGGCCGGCGACGGCGAGAGCGCCGACGCCGAGGTGCAGCGCGTCGTCGAGCTGGTCCTCCAGCACGCGCAGCTGCGCCCCGGCGACTCCCTCGGCGTGATCACGATGGGCATCACCCACGCCGAACGCATCGACCTGGCGCTGCGCAAGGCGCTGTCGGCCCGGCCGGAGCTGCACGCATACTTCAGCGAGACGGCCACCGAGCCGTTCTTCGTCAAGAACCTCGAACGCGTGCAGGGCGACGAGCGCGACGCGATCATCCTGTCGATCGGGTACGGCAAGAACTCGTCCGGGCGCCTGCTGTACCGCTTCGGCCCCCTGCTCCTGCCCGGCGGCGAGCGGCGGCTGAACGTCGCCGTCACCCGGGCCCGCCGCCGCATGACGCTGGTCAGCTCGTTCACCGCCCACGACATGGACCCGGCCCGCAGCACGTCCGACGGCGTGCGGCTGCTGCGCTCGTACCTCGAGTACGCCGAGTCGGGCGGCACCTCGCTGGCCGCCGCGGGCGTGGACCGCCCGGCGCTCACCGCGTTCGAGCAGGACGTCAAGGAGCGGCTCACGCAGGCCGGCGTCCCGGTGACCCCGCAGTTCGGCGTGGCCGGGTACTTCATCGACTTCGCGGCCGCCCACCCGAACCTCCCCGACGAGATGGTGCTGGCGATCGAGACGGACGGCGCGCAGTACCACTCCTCGCACACCGCCCGCGACCGCGACCGGCTGCGGCAGGAGCAGCTGGAGCGGCTCGGCTGGCGGTTCCACCGGATCTGGTCGACGGACTGGTTCGCCGACCCGGTCGCGGAGACGTCCCGGGCCCGCGCCGCCTACGACGAGGCGGTCGCCGCGGCCGACGCCAAGCGCACCGACGAGCCGACCGTGGTGCTGCACCTGCCCCAGGCGGCGCCGGAGCCGGTCGAGGACGGGCGCTCGCTGCCGCGGCCCGCGCTGCTGCCGGGCCGGCCGATCGGCGAGTACCCGCGGGAGCTGCTCGTCGACCTGGTCCGCTGGATCGAGTCGGACACCCTGCTGCGCACCGAGGAGCAGGTCATCGACGAGGCCCGCAAGGAACTCGGCTTCAAGCGGGCCGGCTCGCGCATCAACGCGGCCCTGGCCGAGGCCCTCGCGGAGGCGCGCGGCACGACCGCTCCCGCGGCGCCGCCCGCGCTCGACGAGACCAAGGTGCTGCACCCCGACCAACTCCCCGAGACCGACTGACCCACGCACCAGGCCCGTCGCGGCGCGCGGCGGGAGGGGCGAGCGGCGGTCAGTAGACCGGGTCGTCCCAGTCGGAGTAGTCGGTGAAGACGTCGTCGAACGGGTCGTCGTCGTGGTGGTGGTCGTGGTGCCCGTCCGGGTCCTCGGCGGTGTCGTCCGCCGGCCAGTTCAGCGCCGTGATCGCGGCCTCGACCAGGCCGGCGCCGGCCGCCGCGCCGGCGAACGCGGCCAGCACCGGGCCGGTGCGCGGGCCGCGGCCCGGCGGCGGGAGCCGCTCCGCCTCGCGCAGGACCGCGCCGGTCGCCGGGCCCGGCACGTGGACCCAGGCCGGCGCCGCGAACCGCTTGGCCGGCACCGTCACGTCGACCCGCTGGAATGCGTCCGGCGCCGTGTCGCCGTAGCCGTGGGAGAACACGTCGGTGTAGAGGTCGTCGGAGACGATCAGGGCCAGGTCGGTGTCCTCGTGGTCGTCGAGGACCTCATGCAGTACCGCAGAATCCAGAAGACGGCAGGCGTGCACCACCGACCGCCCGACGAACCCGGTCGCGGCCCGGTGCACGATCCCCTGGCTGAGGGCGGCCCGCAGGCGCATGCGGCCGGCGATCCCGGGCACCTGGTTGGCCCGGTGCAGCGCGGCGTGCGTGCCCCGCAGCAGCAGCGGCAGCTGCCGACTCTCGTCGATGCCGGGCGGCAGGATGACCAGCTGGCCGTCGCCGCGGTCCTGGCGCAGGCACTGCTTCACCCCGACCCCGGCCCGCGTGCAGGCGCGCTCCAGCGTCCACAGCAGCGTCTGCTGCAGCTCGACCTGGGCGCGGTTGTCGCGCAGGCTGTAGGCCTCGACATCGACGACGAGCGTCACCCGCCGTACGCCCGGCACGTCCAGCGTCACGATTGCCTAATCTAGGACGCGGGCGCAGCCCTGTCAGTCGACCAAGCGGAGGGCAACGGTCGGCGCATCGAGCAGGACGGACGCCGGTTCGGACCCGACGATCGTCTGCAGCCGGTGGTCGCCGACGACCAGCTCGACGCCGGTGTAGAGCTCCACCGAGTCCCAGCCGTCGAGCCGGTACGACTTGCGGTAGAGCCGCTCGGTCTCCTCCTTGATGTCGGGGGCCGAGCGCTTCCAGATCACCGTGCCGTTGTCGCTGGTATCGGTGACGACGAGTTTCCCGCCATCGACGGCCAGCTTGACGTGCTCCTTGGCGATCCAGGCGGCCGCCGCCTCGTGCAGCCACGCGCCGACGGAGACGTCATCGGGGTCGGCCGGCTCGCGCCCGACCACGATCGGGTGGTCCTGGCTGACGACGAACCGTCGCCGCGCGAGGTCCTCGACCACGATCGCCACCGCGAAGGCGGCCGGGCGCGGCCCGACGTCCTTGACGGCCTCGCCGTGGCGTGGGCAGGCCGGGACGCCGGCGCGCATGCGGGGGACGGGCTGGCCGATGCGCCGGAACCGCCCGAACGCGGGGCAGTCGGGCTCGCCGCACTGCCACTCGCGGGCCATGAGCGCGGCCCCGACGCCGCTGGGCTCGGCCCGGGTGAAGCGCCGCCGGACGACGCGCGTGCGGCCGAAGCGCTGCGCGCCGCGAGCGGTGAACGACTGCAGTCCGTCGGGCTGGCCACCCTTGGGCGGCTCGGGTTCGGCGGCGGCCGCTGCCGGCTTCGTCTCGTCCGCGGGCTCCGCCGGCTTGTCGACCGGCTCGGCCCCGGTGTCGGCGGCCGGCTCGGCAGCGGCGGCGCCCTCCGCCGTCGTCTCCACGTTCGTCGCTGCCTTCGTGGAGGCTGAGGCTGAGTCCGGCTCCGGCGGGATGATCGGGAGAGTGGCCTTGCCGACGACGACCAGGCGCTCCTTCCCGTCGTTCGGCGGCGGCGGCTCACCGCCCGGCGTCAGCACCGCGCCGCCCGCGCGGGGCACCAGGCGAAGCACCCGTTCGGGGCTGTCGACCAGCCAGGGGAAGCGGGTGGCGAACTGCGGCACGTCGCGCACGACGATCAGCGGCAGCCCCGTGAAGTCGGCGATCTCCACCGGCCGGTCGGCCACCACGGGCGTCACCTCGATCAGGCCGTCGTCCGCCCACCGGCCCAGGACCATGCGCTCCTTGGAGGTCAGCGCCGCCTCCGAGAGCACCTCACGCCCGGCCACCGGGTACAGCATCGCGCCCGCGTCGATCAGGTAGCGACTCAAGGCGTCGACCACCATGCCGAGGCGTAAGAGATTGATCGGGCGACCGCCGTCGAGGGCCACGAAACGGGCCACCTCCGCCAGGTCCACGACGGCCTGCGCGAGCGTGACGTCGGTCGTCAGCCGCTGCTCGATCGTGTCCATGACCCGGCTGACTTCGAACCGCACGGCGCCTCCAACCCTTCGACCCCAACACCCTATGGGGAAGCGGCGCCACGAGGTATGGCGTCACCAGGATCAGACTTGTGTACCAGTCGGGAAGGTTGCACGCCATAACCAACAAACCGACGATCAGGCTACGAATCGGGTCACGGGTTCCTCGGCTTCGGTGTTTTCGGGCTCTTGCCCGGCCCTTTCCCGGAGTTCTCCGAGTCCGCGCCCGAGTTGTCGGATCTTTCGTCGTCGTCACCCGGCAGGATGACCACCGACTCGCGGCACGCCGTGTCGTTGAGCGCGAAGCCGGCCGGGCCCGCGGGTTCGGCGGGGAGCGCACGTCCGTCACACCAGCATCCCGATCGGCTCCGGGCTGCGGGCCGCTTCGTCGGCGGGCACGGCGCCGAGCGCGGCCAGCCGGGCGAGCACCGGTTCGATCTTCTCGTACAGGAAGAGCACCACGTCGCCGGGCCGGGCCAGGTCCAGCGCGGCCGGCAGCGCCTCCTCGGCGGTGCCGACCTCGGCGAGGGTCGTCGCCGGGGCGACCCGCAGCAGCTCGTCGCGGACGATGGCCGGCACCTCGCCCGGTGTGCGGCCCCGCCGGTCGGCGTCCTCGTAGAGCACCACCCGCTGGAACCGCGTGCCGACCACCCGGGCCGACTCGCGCAGCAGGTCGTCGCGCCGGTCGCCGGGCAGGGTCACCGCCGCGACGGCCCGGTCGCCGCCCCACAGCCGCTGGACGAGGTCGCTGACGGCCTCGATGGCGGCGGGGTTGTGCGCGTAGTCGACCAGGACGTGGATGTCGCCGATTCGCAGCAGCGTCCCGCGGCCCGGGTTGTCCGCGCCGCCGAAGCTGCGCAGCCGCTCGACCAGCCGGGCGGCGGCCACGCCCAGGCAGCGGGCGGCCGCGACGGCTGCGAGGGCGTTGGCGACGAGGTACCGCGCGGCGCCGCCGAACCCGCCGCCGAGCTCGTCGACGGCGAGCAGCGGCACCCAGCGCCGGCCGGCCAGCTCGACCAGCCAGCCGTCGGCGAGCAGGTACGCCCGCCCGCCCGTGTCCCAGTGCCGGCGGACCAGGGCGTTGCGCGGGTCGAGGCTGCACCAGATGATCTCCCGCCCCGGGAACGCCAGCTCCTGGCTGCGCGGGTCGTCGGCGTTGAGCACGACGGCGCCGCCCTCGCGCACCCGCTCGGCCACGATCGACTTGAGGTCCACCAGCTCGTCGAAGGTCTCGATGCCGTCCTGGCCGAGGTGGTCGGACGCCAGGTTGGTGATGATGCCGACGTCGCTCCAGTCGTAGCCGAGGCCCTGCCGCAGCAGCCCGCCGCGGGCCGTCTCCAGCACCGCCGCGTCCACGGTCGGGTCGCCGAGCACGACCTGGGCCGAGCGGGGGCCGGTCGCGTCGGCCCGCTGCACGGTCCGCCCGCCGATCACGACGCCGTCGGTGGTGGTGACGCCGACCCGCAGGCCGGCCCCGGCGAGCAGGTGCGCCGTCAGCCGGGCCACGGTCGTCTTGCCGTTGGTGCCGGTGATCGACACGATCGGGACCCGCGCCGGGGTACCGGCCGGGAACAGCGCGTCGACGACCGCCCCGCCCACGTCGTGCGCGCCGGCATGCATGCGCAGGCCGGGGGCGGCGTTGACCTCGATGACGCCGCCGATGCCGGCGGCGCCGGCCGGCGGGAGCTCCGCGTCGATGGCGGGCAGCCGCAGGTCGATCCCGGCGATGTCCAGCCCGACCAGGCCGGAGACGCGGCGGCACAGGTCGGCGACCGAGGGGTGCACGATCTGGGTGACGTCTTCCGCGGTACCGCCGGTGGAGAGGTTGGCGTTGTCGCGCAGCCACACCGTGCGCCCCGCGGCCGGCACGTCGGCCGGCGCCAGCCCCTGCCGGTCCAGCAGCGTGCGGGCCACGTCGTCCACGGCCAGCCGGGTGAGCGGGCGGGCGTGGCCGTCGCCGCGGCGGGGGTCCTCGTTCGCCCGCTCGATCAGCCCCGCGATGTCGGTGACGCCGTCGCCGACGACGTGGGCGGCGACCCGCTCGGCGGCGGCGACGATCCGGCCCTCCACCGTGAGCACCCGGTAGTCACGCCCGCCGAGCTGCCGCTCGACGACCGCGTCCCCGCCGTCGGCGGTGGCGGCCGAGAATGCCCGCAGTACCGAATCCGCGTCTTGAAGACCCAGGAACACGTGCTGCCCCTGGCGGCCGGCGCGGGGTTTGACCACGACCGGGGCACCGAGCTCGGCGAACAGCTCCAGCGCCTCCTCGGGGGTGGCCGCCGGCCCGCCCGCCGGCACCGGGACGCCGGCCTCGCCGAGCAGCTGCCGGGTCAGCTCCTTGTCGGCGGCGATGTCGACGCCGATCGCCGAGGTCTGGTCGGTGAGCGCGGCCCAGACGAGCCGGCGGTGCCGCCCGTACCCGAGGCGCAGCAGGCTGAGCTCGCCGATGCGCTCGACGGGGATGCCGCGCCGGCGCGCCGCCTCGGCGATGGCGTTGGTGCTCGGCCCGCTCTTCTCCCGCTCGTACCGCCGGTGCAGCCGGTCGAGCGGTTCGTGCGTCTCCGGCTCGCGGCCGTCGACCACCGCGTGCACGACGTCGATGGCGAGCGCCAGGAGCCGCTCGGCCAGGTCCGAGTCGAGCGGCTCGTCGAGCGGGCACTCGGTGATCACGTCGTACTCGTGCGGGTCGGGGGTGCCCACCGTCCGGCCGAAGTTGACCGCGCGCCCGATCCGGTTCGACAGCTCGATGCTCACGTGCTCGGCGGTGTGCCCGAAGTACGTCCCGCCGTACAGCCGCTTGACGAACCCGCCGGGCTCGCCGGCCGCGCAGTGGTGCTCCTCCAGCCCCGGCAGCAGCGCGAGCAGCCGCTCGGGGAAGCCCGGGACGTCGCAGCTCTCCCGTTCGGTGAGGTCTTCGAGGTGCACGCGGGTGATCTGGACGGGGCGGGCGAGGTACCGGTTCGGCCCCCGCAGACGGCGGCTGCTCTCAATCCGCATGGTCTTCTTCCGATCGTTTCATGGGCATGCGCTCGGTGAGGTTGAACCGGTGACCGGCCGGCAGGACGTGCAGCTGGACGCCCCAGAGGGCGATCGGGTTGTCGGCGGCGGGGCAGGTAATCCGCTTGGCGGGCCCGGCGTCGATCACGGTGACGGCGCCGCCCCCGAGCACCTCGAAGACGACCCCGTCCGCCTCGGTGTCGACGAGAATGGCGGTGTTCTCGTCGATGCCGAGCCCGAGCTCGTGCGGAAACATCGCGATGGCGCTGAGCAGCCGGTTGAGCCGCCCGCGCTCGGCGAAGTGCATGTCGATGAGCACGCCGGGCAGGAACTCGAGCCCCGGCCCGGTGCGCACGCTCTCGCTGGAGACGGAGGCGATGCTGCCCCCGAGGATCATGGTGCTGGACATCATCGCGGCGCCCGCACTGGTACCGGCGAGGACCAGCCCGTCGGCCAGCCGCGCGTGCAGCGCCGAGTCGACCTTGGACCCGCCGATGGCGGTGGTGATCCGGAGCTGGTCGCCCCCGGTGAAGAACACGCCGGTGGCCCGTTCGATCGCCCCGACGGCGAGCTCACCGTTGGCGTCCTCGCGGCTCTCCAGCCGCAGCGGCAGCACCCGGTCGGCCCCGAGCCGCTGGAAGACCTCGGTGTACTCCTTCTCCCGCTGCGCGGGTGCCTCGGAGGCGGTGGCGATCACCACCAGCTGCGCGTCGCTGCCACCCGCCAGCGCCACGAACCGCTCGAGGATGGCGTCATCGCCTGGGTCGTGGCTCTCCGCACCACCGATGACGAGCAACGTTCCCGGCATCCCACCTCCACACCCTCTTCATCCTGCAACCGCAAACCACCCGCCGCGGCCGTTCCGCCGAACTCCCCACGTCGCGCCCACCGTCACATAGCGTGGCCGACCCCGCCCGCCCGCTCATTCCGCTTTCACCCACGGATGCCACCGCCGCCCGCCCGCGGGCCCGGGCGAAGTTCTATTGATCGACGTCTTTACTGTTAACAAACCTTCGCGTAACGTGCGAGCCAGGGCGCCCCAACCCCCTTCTACCCGAGGCAGGAACCCATCGTGAGACTGCGAATCGGGGTGATCGCGGCTGCCCTCGTAACGGCCGCGGCCACCGTCATCACCGCGACGCCGGCGTTCGCGGCGCCCGCCACCGCCGTGTTCCAGAAGACGTCCAGCTGGGGCACCGGCTACGAAGCCAAGTACACGATCACCAACGGCACGACGGCGACGATCACCGGGTGGACGGTGGCCGTCGACTTCCCGTCCGGTACCTCCGTCTCCTCGTCCTGGGACACCACCCGGACCGGGTCGAGCGGCCACGTCACCTTCGCCAACGTGGGTTGGAACGGGACCCTCGCCCCGGGCGCCACCGCCAGCTTCGGCTTCATCGCGGCCGGCAGCGGCGACCCGGCGAACTGCACGCTCAACGGCGCCGCGTGCTCCGGCGGCACTACGAACCCGGGCGTGCCGGGCGCGCCGAGCAACTTCCGCGTCACGGCCACCACCAACACGAGCTTCTCGCTGGCGTGGAACGCTTCGACCGGTACCGTCACCG